>JAUXBV010000389.1 GCA_030619215.1 Fibrobacterota bacterium
AATAACCTCTCCGCGAAACCGTTTAATAACCTATCTATGTATCGGTTATTTTATTATATTATACCGCTAATTTGCTAAAATTGTCAACATGATATTAATGTCGCAGTTTAAACAGGTGCTTAGATAGTACAATAATCGGCCCTGATCTACAAGATATAGGTTTTTAGGAATTAGGTAATTCATACATAATGTATAAATTGACAAAAATGTGAGAAAATTTTGTAGTTTATAGTAAAACTGTTTCGGATTGACAGTTTAATTGATTGCATGTATTTTAACTAAACAATTTTGCGGCTGTAGCTCAATTGGATAGAGCACTTGATTACGGATCAAGAGGTTCGGGGTTCGAGTCCCTGCAGCCGTGTTATTCAATATGCCTTGAATCATTGTTATTCAGGGCTTATTATTTTGATTACAATATTATCCTAAGTATTGGATAATATTGAGTAGAAGCGGACAGGTCATATCAAATATGCCCTGCCGCTTAACTCACTATTAATTATATACTGTTTATCACTATTTGGATGTGATGCAGGTCACTGCAGGGGATAATCCGGCACTGTTATTTATAAATCTTCCGATACCATAGTATCATATTATCCTAAATATTGGATGATATTGTGTAGAAGCAGAAAGGTCATTTTCATGCCCTTCTGCTTAACACACTATTATGAGAGGTGAGTAATTAGTTTTTTATTCTCTGTTTTGAATATTTTTTTAAAACTTTTCCCTTCGCATGTAATTTTATTTTGAAGGGCTTGTTTCAGTTGTATCCTGCATATCCTCTGTCTCTGATCTGTCAATTTCCAGTTTAATCATTGTATTTTCAGTTTCTGCAAATGGATCTTCATCCTCCTCTGAGCCTAAGATATCCGATAGAGGATCATTGATATTATCGTAGTCATCGCTGAGCTCATTCCGTTCGCCACGGTCAATTCTAAAATTTTTTTTCTCTTCTTCTTTATCATATTTTGCGATTATAGTATTGATTTTCCCCAATTCTGTGCGAGCATTTCTCAAAAAAATAAAGCACTTTGCCCGGCTGTCGTCTTCCAGGATCGATAACAGTTCTGTAAAGTAATTCTCCTGCAGGCCATAATGATTTTTTACTGAGTAGCAAAATTCAAGAATCTTATCAATAGTGCTTTGCTTATGTTTAAGGAGGTAATCGAAATATTGCCCTTTAACGGTTAGGTCATCCTCCCTTACCGCTTTATCCCGAATGAGCTTATTTTCAAGCTGCACCATTACCTGTTTTGTTGCATCTATTTGAGTATATAAACTGTCCAGTAGAGAATACTGTTCATGGTCTTCAGGAACATAAAAGGATACTTCATCTGCTGTTGAAGTTTTTAAAAATAACACTGAAATTATAAATGCAATTATTAATGGCCTGCAGGTTTTCAGATAACGAAAAAAGAGATGAATGAGATGGGATGAAATCATAAAATACCCCTTAATGTATTATGTAAATAGGTAAGGACTTCAATAATTTTTAAATTCTAAGTTTAAGACGATTTAATGCAATAGAAGGTAGTAAGGTATCTAGAAATATAATTAACGTCCCAAAGAAAGTCTGTGACGAGAATCACATTTTGTTAAAAAATCAAAAAACACAAATAGCTGTTTATACGTTAAAATGAATAAAGAGCTACCTATGATAGGATGATCAATAAAGAATTTGGAAAGGTTTGCTTATGGAAGATGGTTCATGATAGAATGGATAAACGCCCCGCCACTCTTTATTTGCCTCCTGCTTGTAATCCAATTCCGTTTTTCCTTCAACAACTGGGAGCCATATTTTCATATCGGGGAATAGCTGCCCTATGTCAATGTTTTTATTATACTTTTTAAGAAGCCACAGGGGAATTGCTCCGTCTTCATTGCAGATGTCCCAGAGAGTTTCACCCCGCTGAATTAATTTCGGTTTTAGCTCGGTTATTTTATACTGGCTGTAGAAATCCTCTTCCAGGGCCAAATGGTATTCCAGCCGGCGCCTGTTGAACAGCTCTACCGTTTCTTTACCTACCGGAATAGTAAGTTCCTGATTGATCCGGATTGTTGAGCTGCGTCCCATATAATTAGCTTCCCGTATGCGCTGCGTTGGAATTCCCAGCCAGTCTGCATAGTGGCCGATCGTTTCATTCAGCGATATTCTTATTGTCGCACTGTTTTCTTCCTCGGAAAAGTCAATTTCAAAGTTATATATCTCCGCGTCAAATTTGTTTAAATAGCCGGTTTTATTGGGTACATTTGATCGCGGGACAGGTTCTGCCTTGGCCATTATTATTTCTTTAAGTGTATCCGGAACCTCTTCCGCCGGGGGTGGTTGTGAAGGTGTTGTTTTTACCGCTACCTGTTCTTTAATTTGTTTTACTTTTGCTTTTTCTTCAACCTTTACTATTTGTGTTGCAGGAGCCTTTTTCGCACCCGTAGTTTCCGGAATACGCAGGACCTGGCCGGCATAAATTCTGTTCATGCGATTGATATTGTTTTCAAGTGCGATATCTCTTGCAGAGACGCCGAGTCTCCGTGCAATGCTGTACAGGTTGTCACCGCGGACAACGCTGTAGTATTTCGGCCGTGGCGGTTTGGTAATCTTAAGTGAGTCGGGGAGGTTGCCGAGGTTCTGTTTTACCGATGCAATTGAAAGGGAGGTCGGAATATGTATTGTCGCTCCTTTGGGGATAAGCTTATTATGCCTGAAAACAACCGGCCGGATGGCCGGATTTAATTCCTCCAGTTCTTTTTTGGATATGCCGATATATGAAGCTAAAGCTTTTGGCCTCATATAGTATTCAAGAGTTATGTCCTGATATTGTATCGGTGAAGCATAGGTGATATCAGGGAAATACTTTGTGGGATTCATGGCGATTTCTGATGCAGCCAGGAAACAACTGTAAAAGTTTTTAGAGGCAAACCTGAATGATCGCCCTTTATATTTTTGAATAATGACGCTGATATCCCGGGATCCTGTTTGGGCAACTGCGCGTCTCATTCCATTTAAGCCATGGTTGTATGCAGTAATAGCCAGAGGCCATACTTTGAGTTTGTTGTAATTGTGCGAAAGGAGTTTCGCGGCTGCCCGGGTTGAAAGAATAGGATCACGCCTTTCATCAATAGAGTAGTTTATGGTCATGTACATCCGGCCGGTGCCGCGCATGAACTGCCATAAGCCGGCGGCACCCACTTTAGAGTAAGCATTGGGGGAGAATGACGATTCTACATGCGGAAGGTAAATAAGGCGCTGAGGTATATTGTACCGGGTAAAGATCGCTTTGATCGTGTCCAGGTAGGCTCCGCTTCTGTAAAGTCCCCTTTTATAACGTTCCTTTTGTCCCTTTTGGAAACGCATCCGGTCTGCAGCGTCTTTGAGAGCATCCGCTGTCGCATATTTTTTAAATAATGCTGCAATTTCCTTAGCCCTGGCAGGCCAGGTCGATTCAGGCTGGGTCTCAATGGTTGCAAGCAATGTTTTTACCTGTTCAATTTCATTTCGTATAATTCTTCTTCTCTGGCGTGATGATTTTGTGCCTATATACATCTTTTTGTAAATTATCAATGGATATTCGTAGTCGTGAAGAAGCCCCTCCTTGAGGGATATTTCCGCATATATTTTTTTCCAGAAGGCAACGTTATTCTTCAGGGTTTCGGGAGTGGGAAATATTTCGCACAGGGCAATGTTAATGTATACCAATGTTATTATAATTGGTAAAACAATTTTACTGTTTGTTAAAAATGAGTTATTTGCCATAATTATGTTATTTGTAGTTGATTTGTGAAAGAGTAATTATGGTTCCTTTTTTATATTAATACTATCAATAATGCTATCAATATCAATACTGTCGGTAACAGATTTTTTCCTCGCTTCATACCTTTTTGCACGGCGCAGCCGGCGCTTCAGGCGAGGTGTAGTGCCGGTTAACATCCCGTTTTCATCATAGAATTTCGCTTCTCCCGTTTCCCTTCCCCTCTTATATTTAATTTTTCCCATAAGCATGCCATTCTCATAATAAAACCTGGCAAGCCCGTGGCGCCTGTTCTCCTTATAAGGAATCTCAGCTTTAAGCATACCATTTTCATAATATTCCCTTACTACACCGTCGAGTTCGCTTTTTTTATAATAGGCAACAAATTCAAGTTCGCCACTCGGATAGTATCCGCGAACTACATGTTTTTTCTTATCCTTTTTTAACTGGTATTTTAGTACGCCGTCGGAGTAGTAATCTCTGAAAACTTGGGCCTGAGTAAGCTGTTGCATTAAAAGAATAATACAGAAGAGAACAGGCATACTATTCGCGATAAAAAAAATAGAAGATATAGTTTTTGATTTATATTGCATTGTA
>JAUXBV010000234.1 GCA_030619215.1 Fibrobacterota bacterium
CTGCAGATACTTTAGGGAATACAATTTTACCGGATTTCTCATATTCTTTTTTGATTTTTTTTATCGGAATTGGAACTTCTTCGCCTTTTGCATTGTAATGATGAAGTTCAAAATGAGTAATTTTCTTAGCCCATCTGTGAACAGGGATTGTGCCATGTTGAGAACCTTCTACGGTAAGGATTCTGATTTTTTTAAATATTTCGAAGGTAGTAAAGTGGTAAAGTGTTTTAAATGAGTTAGTTATTACTAATTGGTCTTTATCATAATACGCTCCATATTTTTCCCATTTTTTGTCATATACATTTTGGTCTACAGCATCCGGTAAAGGCTCAAATTCTATTGTTTTTGTTCTGCTTATCGATGAAGTAGTTGCTATTGTTAAAAGGAGAGTGAGTTTAATAAAATTAGTCATTTTAATAGGGTTGAGTTTTGTTTTGTAGCAGTGTGTTATTTATATAAATATGCACCTATTATAGACAAAACGAGGATGATTAAACTGACCATCCAGATTCTGATAGCGACCTGGTATTTTTTAGCTATTTTTTCATCAACCTCACACATATCGGAAAAATCCGGAACATCCTCATTGGGATTTTTACCCTGCATCATCATCTTCCGCTTAACATTAAATCTGTTTATCAATGCAGTCATGAAAGAGGCAAAGTTTATTAAGAAAGCAATTGCTGCAATTAACATAAAGATTTTTATCATATTTTATTCAGTTCCTTGGTATCTTAGTACATAGTTACGTTTTAAAGTTAGTCGTCCTCGTCGTCGTCCTCCTCCTTCGTCCTCGATTTCACACAGTCGAGAACGAAGGCGAAGTGCCAGTGACTTCCTGGTGCAAAGTGCCAGTAGCACTTTTTTTGACCGAGCACGAAGGGCTGTCAATGGCTCAAACGGTATACGTTACCGACCGTTTAAAAGAGTACTTAGTAAAGCTATTCCTTTCTGTAAGCAACCTTACCGTCAATAATAGTGTATTCCACGACTGTTTTTAACAGGTCGTCATCAGGTACTTTCATGATATCCTGGGAAAACACGGTAAAGTCAGCAAGTTTGCCAATTTCAATAGAGCCTTTGATATTCTCTTCAAATCCGGCATAGGCAGCATCCAGTGTATATGAACGCAGAGCTTGTTCACGGGTCATTTTTTGATCAGCTTCGTATCCGCCGGGAGGTTCTCCTTTTAGGGTACGCCGGGTGACGGAGGCGTAGAAACAGGCAACAGGACTGATCGGTTCAACCGGTACGTCTGTGCCGTTTGCAATTCTTGCACCTGACTGGAGAAGCTTCTGCCAGACATAGGCTCCCTCCTCAATGCGTTTCTTACCAAGCCGGTCAATTGCCCAGGGCCTGTCCGACGACATGTGTATCGCCTGCATTGCGGGAATAATTCCCAGTTGTGCAAAGCGCGGGATATCCTGTGCAGTAAGATGCTGGGCGTGTTCTATACGGAAGCGATGATCTTTTGATGCTTTCGGGTTTTCCTTTATAGCTTTTTCATACTGGTCCAACACCTCACGGTTTGCGCGGTCACCGATAGCATGAACACATAGTTGAAATCCATGTTTTAAAGCGTCCTTTGCAACGCTATAAACATAATCCATCAGTATAATTTCATGGCCGTAATGATCCCGGCGGTCGGAATAAGGCTCTAAAAGCCATGCCCCGCGCGATCCAAGAGCACCATCTGATAATAGTTTTATCGCCCGGATCGTAAGAAAGTTATTGCCAAGGCCGACCTGCGGACCTTTTCCGTAATATTCTTCAAGTAGCTTCTCGTTCACCCCGTTAATCATTAACCAGAGCCTTACCTTCATTTTACCTTCATTAAGCAATTCCTTGTAAAGGTCAATATTATCTTTTGTAGACAGGGCGTCGTGAAAGGTTGTAATACCGTTTGCCAGGCACTCATTCATTGCATATTCAGCGGCGCTCCGGTCCATATCGGGAGTTGATTCGGGAATATGCTTCGAAACCAGGTCTTCTGCAGCTTCTACCAGGATTCCTGTCGGGTTCCCTTTCTTATCTTTTATAACCTCTCCGTCACCGCTGTATTTTGTAGAACCGGTTATACCGGCAATTTCCATTGCCCTGGCATTGGCAAAACCTGCGTGGCCGCTGGCATGAGTCAGGAAGACCGGATTGTCCGGTGAAATCTTGCTCAGTGCCTGATGAGTCTGAAAACCTCGAACCATTGGATCAGGCCGGGGCTCCCATTTACTCTGATGCCAGCCTCGTCCAAGGATCCACTCTCCGGGCTTTGCTTTTTTAACTGCCTCTTCAACCAGCTTTACAAGCTCATCATAGTTCTTAATATTATTCAGGCCCAATCTCATTTTTGCTTTACCAAGGCTTAAAAAGTGGCCGTGACTTTCAATAAATCCCGGAGTCATTGTTTTACCCTGCAGGTCTATTACCTCAGTCTGTTTCCCGATCATTTTTTTGATTTCATTATTACTTCCGACCGATACAATTTTTCCACCTGTTACTGCAACCGCTTCAGCAGTAGGAGAAGTCTCTTCCATTGTGTAAATTGTGCCGTTATGGATAACAAGGTCGGCTTTTTCAATTTTTTCACAACCAATAATTAAGAAGATTGACGAGAAGAGAAAGGCTTCTTTTAAAAGGCGGTTAAGCGACATGGCAGCAGTCTCCTTTCACAGTTTATTCCAGAGTGAATTGTTGGAAGTAATTAAAATAAAACTGGTATATCTGCCTGATTATTGATTTATAGGTAATAGCTTTAAAGAGACGGATCAACAATCCTACCGATAAACAGAATATTCATTTCACTGTTTTCACGAATGACAAAGAGAAACGGGTGGTCTGCTTTGACAACCGGTGGAGGTTCAGGCATTGCCAGTGCCCGCATCATGACTGCTGTAGCTGCCGCAGCTTCCGTACCCTCCTCATTGACATCAACAAAGGCTTTATGAATTGCATCACTGATATATAGCCACTTCTTTTTTCCGTCCATACCCGAGAAGTTAGCTTTACCTTTTATAAAAGCATTTTTCATGCCCATTGCTTTCAGGATTTCAGGAAGGTCAAACTCTGATGTGATTTTGAATTTTGGTAAGTAGACTTTAACTTCTTTTGTTGATGTATGTTTTGTCCATTCTGTAAGTTTTTCTGCTGTAAGGTTGTTTTGTACCCTGTCCAGGCCGTCTTTTTCCAGCGGTAATATAATGAACATTGAAATTTTTCTCCCTTTGTATGGCAGCTCAAGTATCTGCAGGCTGTCACGTTCGTCATATCCGAATTTTGCCTTTATGTACATCGTAGGCACGTCAACGGATTTTTCGTGTGTGATCCAGAAAGGTGCGTCTTTTGTGCGTTCCTTGTCAAACTGAAAAAGCCATTTTCCTTTAAAATAGATGGCATTAACCAGAGTCAGGCGAGTCAGTGCATTAAGATGCCCGGGCTGGATCAAATCCTTGATTTTTTCTCCTGTTCTCTTTTCAACCCATTCATTGATCTGCTTGCGAATTTTTTCCGTATCTTTCCTATAGTTAACCGGAGTAATAGTAGCTTTATAGTTATCTCGAATTAAATTAAGGTAATTTTTCAGAAAAGGGTACTTTTCATGGGGCCATAATGAGTTTGCCACCCATATCATAATGCCTGTCGCCTCAGCAGTTCTATTTATGTTATGCTCTATTTTAGCAAACGCAGGGTGCAGTTGTTGCTGATCTAAATTAAAGCAAAGGGCCTTTGCCATCTGCTTTGCAGTGTTTCCCCTTGCGCCTGCATACGTCATGGCGAGAACGGTAGAAATACTGTAAGGGGAGAGGAAGAGGTTGCCTTCCTTGCCCTTAATCTTTCCAAATAAATTTATCGCAAATTCAGTATTTCCCATAACAAGGGTGTCAATGGCTTTTGGATCGACTTCCACTGCATTTATTGAACCTGTGAATATTGTTATTCCGGCAATTACAGAAATAAGAGGCATAAGTTTTTGTTTCAGATACATTTGTTCCTCCTTATGAATAAGTTAAAAGTTCAAAATATCCAAATAACCCTCTTTCGCCAATGCTTCTCCGCTCCGCTAAAGCTACTCCGCGTCGCTGAAGCTATGCGGAAGCGTGTGCGGAAGCGAGCAGAGTACGCGCAAATAAATCCCAGCTAATCTACCAACTTCGATTTCGGAGTTTTCTCCTTTTTCTTTTTCAGGCGTACTTTTTCAGGGTTATCTTTTATAACTCTCTTAAGCCAGCCTTCAGGATACCCTTTCTCACGGGGCTTACCGTTTTCGTCTTTGACATAGCCGTCATTATATTTGACCATTAAATCTTCACCTAATTCACGCCAGCGTGAAACCACCATTTCTGCATTGTTAACAGAGTAATTTGTCAGGTAGCGTACCAATTGTTTTTTATTTGTTTTTGCAAGGCTGAGTGCTGTTTTTTCTATTGTAGGCTGCAGTGCCAGGAATGTGCCTTCGAGCTCTTTCTGCACTGCCACGACTTCAGGCGCCATATATGAGTATTTCAGATGCGCATAGTTGGATACAAAGTTAAATACCCACCATGCGGATTTCCAACTGAATTCTTGGAGGCTGCCTACTGTAAATGATTTTGGCACAGCATCAATACAGCAGTAAAGCGGTGTGTAGCAAGTGAAGTACGTATCATCAACGCCGTACCAGAGAACACCGCCGACTGCATCCGGCAGGTGCGACCTGGATTGTGAGACATAGGAGCAGCCGGTCTGCATGGTTGATATCGGCCGATCCCACGAATACTCAACACTGTCAACAGTCCAGGATAAAGGACGCCAGCGGTTTGGCGTGCCGTAAGGGCCTGCAGCAATACCCTTTGTCAAATCAATTTCCGTGCCTTCATAGTGCCCGCGCATCAGTGCAAATACGTCGGACAGGGACAGCTTTTTGTCGGGTTTTATCCATAACGGATAGGATTTGGCGCCCTCAACTGCGCGGTGGTAATCAGGGGAGAATTTCTTCGAGGGTGCTGCGCGGCTGAATATACTCCATATACGGGTGGAGCAGTACCGGAGGTTCTTCGGGTCGGACGGGCCGTAAACTTCGTTAAACAGAAACGGTTTTTTTAACTTCGGGTCATAGTATCCTTTTTCTTTTGCGAATGAGATGATATTCTTTGAATAGATGCAGTTCTTGGAGTCTTTCATTGGGAATTTTCCGATCCGGGTTTTGTTTGCGTAGGCTGTAATGTAACCGTCCGGAACCTTCATTGCCACCCATATAGCTCCTTTTCCACCTTTACCCGGGCCGGTCATCTCCATTATCCACGCCTCTTTCTTATCAGCAATAGAGAACGATTCGCCCCATGACCGGTAACCGTAGGTCTCAACAAGGTCTGTCATAACTTTGATAGCCTCCCGTGCCGTTTTCGCCCTCTGAAGGGCCAGTCTAATTAAATCCCAGTATGCAAGCAGCCCGTCGGGGTTCTTCAACTCTTCCCGGCCAACAGTTGTTGTCTCTCCGATAAACAACTGGTGTTCATTCATTAGACCAACATAGGCATAGGTATGTTCCACCTGTTTTACTTTACCGATAATTTTGTCATTCCGGTCGGTTATTTCCAATGAGTCCCCCGGCTTATGATCCGCAGCCGGAGCATGCCTCAGTATAGGATGATACTCACCATCGCAGGTATAGGTTACCATGACAGAGCCGTCCTTTGAAGCTCCTTTTGTTACAATCATGCTTGTGCAGGCATCTGTTTGAGAGATGATTGAAAAGGTGTAAATAATAACCGACACAATAGATACAGATAATATGTTTTTCAAGGTGAAATCTCCCCTTAATTAATTTTGATTGGGTTCTTTATAAATAATAATAGTAATAAAAGATATATTACGTTAAGAATTGGTATAATATCTTTATTTGAGGATGATATAAAGTTACTTGTGAGTACCGACTTTTATCCTAATATAAATTAAGCAATCAACCTTATCCCTTCCGTTC
>JAUXBV010000470.1 GCA_030619215.1 Fibrobacterota bacterium
AATATTCATAACTTGGAAAGATTCCTTGTTTATTAGAAAATTTGATATGCTATTATTTTTATGCATAATAGTATTTCAGTAGTTATTAGAAGAAAGATAACGCATGGTATATGTTGTGTGGTTTTTAATAATTGTTTTTACAGGCATCGTGGTTTATATATACAACCTATTAAGACGGCCATTGCCAACTGAAAGCGATTACTCTCACCATAAATCGCCGTGGTGGGAGCTCTACTATGTTTCGAAATACCTGTGTACAATAAAAAAGGCACAGAGAGGCTCCGGGCTGGAGGAGTATTTCAGGAACATTCAGATACAGGCTGATGCATACCCTCCAATAGAACAGAGTACCATTGTTACGATAAAAGCGGTGGGCGACCTGATGTGCCGTCGTGACCTTGTACCTCCTGCTAGCAGGCACCTGTGGGATGAGGTTGGCGCCTATGTGTTTGATGCTGATTTTACCATGGGCAATTTAGAGTTCGCAGTCAACCCCTCCTGGGTTATTGAGAAAATAATACGTTACTCCATCCCACCCTTTAATGCCGAGCCCCTCCTGGGTGACGCGCGGTTCGGCAGGTTTGACCTGGTTGCTACCGCGAATAACCATATTAACGATTCTCTTTCACAGGGAATTATTTCCACCTGCGACTATCTTGACAAGATAGGAATGCTCTATGTCGGGGCAAATCGAACAGGGGAGGAGGTCGATAATTTCCCGATTGTTGAACGTAAGGGGATTAAAATTGCCGTTTTAGCTTATACGTTCTCAACTAATGGAATACCCCTGGATGATAATTTTGATCATGGCACCAATGTTGTCAGGTTCAATGCCCTCAGGGATGAGGATTATGACCCGTCAATAATATATCGCCATATAGAGCTTGCCCGTAAGCGTGGAGCTGATATTATAATTGCATCCAATCACTGGGGGATCGAATTTGAGTATTACCCTTCATCCCGCCTGGTAAAGAGAGCCCATGATCTTTTAGAAGCAGGCATAGATATTATTGTCGGTCATCACCCCCATACACTTAATCCATCCGAATGGTATATAACGAAGGACGGCCGAAAGACGCTCTCTTTGTATTCACTGGGAAATTTGACAAGCTACGCCCTGATTCGGCCTCTGCAAAAAATGTCGATTATTGCAGAGATAGCTGTTGAGGCAGGAAATGATGAGAACGGGAACAGGATTGTCAGGTTGAAAGATGCGACCCTGATGCCTGCCTGTTTTTATATGAAAGGCAGAGGTAGAAATGCTGACCACAGGATTATTCCGGTTATCTCCTGTGCAAAAGACATCAGGGAGGGTAAAACACCTGAATATATGAATGGCCTGGATGCAACGATAATTAAAATGATTGATAACGATTTTAAGAGATACCTGTGGCAGGAACACGCCTTTACTTATAAATAATGCTTGATTTTTTATGTATCTCCCTGCTTACCTTTTGTTTTGCTTTAAAAAGCAGCATGGAGACCCTGCTGAGGATATTGACTTCATTATCGCCGCTGGTTTCAATTGACAGGAAATTGAGATTAGGGTACATGGACATGACTTTTGCCTGTACTCCGTCTGAAACACCGGATGACGGCATACAGCCGAAAGGTTTACAGGAGATAAATCCGTCTATTTTGTTAGCATGGTAGATAGCTTCGGCAACCTCAAGGTTTCCTTCACCGCCGAAGATCTCAGGATGGTAGTAGTCATATCCTAACTTTGCAAGAACATCAAGGTTAAGAATGTGGCTTTTCCCGCCGAACGATTCGGGTCTTATTGACCGGTGGTACCATGAGTAGAAAAACGTTATAATTGCCGTACTCGTATTCTGTTTACGCAGGGATTTTTTCCAGAAAGCTTTTTCCTTTTTATTAACCGCGTATTTAATGCCACGCAAAGCCTCCTGTTTTCGCCGCCAGTTGTCATACAGTGCGCGTTGCGTGAAAAATCCCGGTATTACCTCACATCCCTCATCCATGATAAATCTGCGCAGGTTGTAGTTTCCTTCGTTATGTGCAAGGTTGGCAAAAAACTCACCGGTAACGTATATCTTGGGGAGCCGTGCTTTATTACGGGGTATCTGCATAAGCATTTTGCCTGCCCGTGCCAGGGCAAGGGGAAGTTTTAAAAAATAGAGCCGGCTGGTAAATGCTTTCAGCAGGATCTCTTCAGCTTTTTTTATTAAGCTCAGAGCATGAGACTTATCCTTTGCATAGGGCCGTAATGCGCATTCCGCTACATGTAACAGGTCGGCAAGAATGAAAGCTATCATAAAATTAATGAGAAACCAGATATCAAAGGTAAACGCACCGCCTTTACACTGTTGATTAATTCCGATATCAGATGAGAAAATAAGCAGCCTGAAGCCGTTAAAGCCCGCATCATTGACAACTTTCAAGTACTCCTGGGGATACATGCCGTATCTGCATGGGCCGCACTGCCCACCGCCTCCCAGAAAGATATAGTTATCCACTATTTCTTCTTTTGACAACCCTGTTTCCCGCTGAATCTTGAAGAGGTTTCTGATAAGGCTCCCCGAAGTAAAGTACATTGGGTTGCATTCCATTCGGTTGCCCCATTCCTTTCCCCATCGGACATCTTCTTTAACGTGATCTCCCAGATCGATATATTTATAGCCGTTCCGTTTGAAATAGGCTTGCAGGAAGAAAGATTTTCGGCGTTCAATCATATTGTAGAGAATGGTGACTTTCTTTTTATCTTTTTTCCGCCAGGAAGGATTTATATATCCATTCCACTGTGTTTTTTTTATATACTTCGGGCGTTTTACCCGGATAATTTTCGTTTTTGCCGACGTTGGCGAGTCCGTACTCATGTTAAGCCCTTACTTTCTGCCGGAGTCTTTTTTCCTCAAGCTTGAGGAAATAGTCTATGGTCTGAATACGGATGGTAAATGTAGCGCCCGGCTTATTCTGGTCGATATCATGAAAAAGGAAATGCGGCGTCTCAGATGCATCGAGGATATTGTCAATGTATGAGTAAGTCGGCGCGTCATGACCGCATTTAAAGCTGCTCAGGTCAATGACAGCAAGATTTGGGTGGCGATCCGCGATCTTTGCCGCCCATATTTTCAGGTTGGTGTTCCGGTTAAAGTTCTTTTCCCAAACATCCTTTATATCATATTCAGGTACAAAGTTACATTCCTGTTTCGTATCACCAAGAAGCGGCTTAAGGAATTCATCATCAACCGGTAGCGATTCAATACAGAGGATGGGAAAGCCCCGTATTTGGAACTCATTGAGTATACCGTGATTTAATCCCGGGTCATGGTGATATGGGTGCCCGATAGCAAGGATGCCGACTTTGTCGTTCTCTATGAGCCAGTTAATTATCCGTCTCCCCTCATTTCGCAGCGACTCGATATATTCTCTCATGGCAGCATGCCCCTGCTCAACCGCCCATGCATTTTCATCTTCGGTAATATGAAGCCGGTCCCTGAAATATTCATAGAGGAGCCCGGTAACTTCAAGGGGCTTGTCCATTCTGACAAGCGGTTTCCAGAATTCAACGCCGTTATCTTTGAAATAGTCAAGCTCCCTGGTAAATACGGCATGGACCACCTCCGGTGTTCCCATTTGTATAACACAGGCGTTGTTGCCGAGGGTGTTATCCACAATAGACTCCAGGTGGGTAATGATTGGGAAACAGATATGGGTGCATATTTTCTTCTGTATGAGGTTATAGATATGAGCAGGAGCTACTTTCGCAGGAAAGCAGGGGTCGA
>JAUXBV010000013.1 GCA_030619215.1 Fibrobacterota bacterium
CTATAAGATAACAAATAAATAAAAATTATGCCATACAAAATTGCTAATTCTATATGGCAATAATAACAGCTAAGTAATTATTATTTAGTAAGTTATTGATTTATTCGTAATTATATTATGCCATTTTTTCTAATAAACGTAAAATTAATATAAAAAACTATCTAAAAATGAATTTTCCGTCCGGAATTCATTCAATTATGTATAAAATGGGCTGAATCCCGCTTTTTAATTTTTTTTATTATCTTAATTAAATAATTTTCAGATTAAAATTTAATCCTTATTTTATAAAATCATCATTTAATAATATTCATTTTTCCATTCACTATTTTGCTTCCAATAACTATCTGATAATAATATAAGCCACCAGAGACAACTTTACCGAAGTTGTCTTTCACCTCCCATATCACTCGATTTGTCAATAATTTGCCGGGATTGATAGTTCTGACGATTCGGCCATGACAATCGTA
Organism: Fibrobacterota bacterium; assembly: GCA_030619215.1. Lineage (GTDB taxonomy): Bacteria > Fibrobacterota > Chitinivibrionia > Chitinivibrionales > JANQEN01 > JAUXBV01. The sequence goes on from JAUXBV010000013.1 coordinate 468, forward strand.
TATTGTTATTGATATTTTCTCACCATTAGTTTCAGGATAATAAATCATAGTATAATTTGAAAAGGGGTTTGGATAATTCCACGTCCCTTTGACAATTAAATTCGGCTTTGTATAATTATTATAAATACTTATACCAGGGTTATACTCGAAAGCGCCAATATCTGCAACGGTATCGGCATACCTGTTTTGATATCTTTGATGTTTTATATACTCGAGAGAAACTGAATGATCAGGAAAGCACTGCTGTGCAAGCGGGCCTGCTTTATTAATGCAAACGGAGCTCCCTTCTAAAGCATAATCCTGTCCGGAGGAATTCCTGAAACCGGGCTCTTCTCCAATTACATTATTGCCTAGATCATTAACCTCGGCCTGTGGATTTGAATGGCTCTTTTGCCAGCCGGTTTTCAGCCAGTTATTCTGCAAATTAGCTGTGCCGGATGAATTTAATATCGCAAGGCGCGAGCCTGATTCTGTTACATATACAATATTATTCCGCACATCCGCAGTCTCATCATCCGAGGATAATCGCAGCAGGGTTGTATTGCCGGTTCTGGTAGAAACAATGGTATTATGATAAAAGTAGATAGTTCCTTTTCTGTAATTTTGCAGCGAATCGTCATCATCACCGCCGTAGTGGCAGATCTGGCTGTTGCCTGCCCCTTCGGGTTCGATAAGAATATTCCCATAGACAAATGTTGCATTATAGGCAGGATCATTTATAATATGTTGATGGTCGCTGTGTACCAGATCGAGTTGACGGTTTCCACTCTCAATCCAGTTATACCGGATAACACACCCGGATGAACGGTCCTTTAAATTATTCCCCAGGCAGTTCTCCCGCAGCGGCCCGAACCTGTTGAACTGAAAAGTTATACCCTGCGACCCTGTATAATTATTATGCTCATATATACTTTCCTCAATACCATTATCGAAATAGTAGCATCCTTCTACTACTACATCCTTTGATTGAGATGCTGAGAAAAATCCATTTCCGCAGTCATGAAAGATACAGTTTCTTATTGTTATATGCTCACCTTTTTCAATATAAATCGCAGCAGCATTTTTAAAGTAATTGGTAATGCCATACCTGCCGGTAAAGGTATAACCCTCCCTTGCACTTTTAATATCCAGGTTTTGAACAATGATATATTCGGGCATGGTATCCGAAGGTGAGTTCGCACCGCCAATCTTAATGATGCCTCTCTCTTCATTCCAGTAATTGAACTGGGTATCAGTGACAGCCTCATTACCCTCTATAACGGGTAATGCACCTTGATTATTGGGAATTCCGCTTACCACGATTGGATTACCTGAAGTTCCTTTATTACATATAACCCATTTCTCTTTATAAGGCACATCCTGGTAATAAATGAGCACCGAATCACCGGGAGCAAGCGCCTTCCAGGGTACTTTACCGATTGCGATATACGGCTTCTGCGGGCCAACTTCATAGTTTGTTGCTTTTACGGAAAAATTTACCGGAGGGAATACTATTATGGTTATTAAACAATTATAGAAGAGAAACCATTTTCTTTTCATAATTGTGTCATCCCCCAAAATTTGATCGAATATCGGCTTGTTTTATAATATAATAAGAAACAAAGTATTGAAAATAATTTTTGATTATTACCTATCTTTACAATATAAGTCACTGTAATAAAACGCGTTAATGTAACCATAAAAACATTAAATTTATAGCAATAACTAAAATTATTTTTAAAATCAGGCTGTCCATCACTCATTCATTAAAGTAATTTATTATATATATCGTCAAATGCTATTTTTATTTAATAAAATTAATTGAATCCTCTTAACCCAAAACAAAAAATCGTGTGAATATTATGAATTTAAAAAAATTACTGCCATTCTTTCTTTTAGCGTTCTCTTTATTGTTTGTTTCACAGATACAGATTGTCAATGCACAAACAAAACCCAAAATGAGAATTATCATTTCACGTGCGGGTGAAGCCTCATCAGCGGGTCAAGTGCAGAACGACTGGTTTTCTGCTCTCTCTGAAGCCTACTACTATTTCCGGTTTGATCCTTTGGAGACTGTTAAAATAATACCCCGGAAAAAATACTCTAAAGCTCTTTCTCCTACCGATATTTTCGGCGTGTCGGTCTCGGAAGTCGATATCTTCCAGGCTGCAAGAGAGCTGGATGCAACCCATGTATTGATCCATACCTATGACATGGACCCAACTGAAAATGTTATTAATTATTATCTGGAAGTTCTTACAATAAATAAAAAGGTGGTCGTGACGTTCGATGAGAGCTTTCCGCTTCAAGATGTTGAAAAGAATCTCGAGGCATGTTCAAAACAGATTATTAAGAAGCTTAAAATTACTCCTTCTTCAAAAATAGCACCGCTGTTAACAAAACCCATTCTCGTTACTGATCACAATGTCCTTATGGAATTCGGTAAAGCTCTGGTTGAAGCGGGAGATAAAGCCAACGAAAAAGACGCAAAAAAACTATTAAGAATATCGGACAATAATATCGGATTGGCCCTGGCAACATATAAAGCTGCATACGCGTTTAAAGATATTGGTGACTGTGACAATGCTGCCAAGCTTTTCAACCGGGTCATTCTGCGAAACAGGCTACCATATTCCAATATCTACCTTCAAGCCTCAATAAATTATCGCAAATGTCAATCGTTTGATGATGCTGAGAGAGTTCTCTCTCATGCGGAAACCAATGGAATCAGCTCCCATGGACTCCTTGTGGAAAAAGCGCTTATTCTGGAAAAATTCAAACGGGTCACCGAAGCCCGTAAAATCTATGATAGGATTTTAAAGACAGATCCGGATCAGCCTGACGCGCTGCTTTTTCTTGCACGACAGGAACGCCAGGCCGGTTCTTATGAAAAATCACTGGATTATCTGGACCGTTATATAAAACTATCTGATAATCCGGGGCCTGCCTACCTTGAAATGGGCCTCTGCTATGTTGCAATGAAGAGGGATGATGAGGCATTAAGCGTATTACGAAAAGCGAATAACCTGTTACCTGATGAACCGGAATCAAATGTCCTGCTTGGGGATATATACTTTAAGAAGAAAGAATACGGGACCGCAGCTACCAAATATGGCAAGGCTCTTGAAAAAAGGTCAAATAACCTTGATCTTCTTATTAAAACATCAAACGCCTATGCAAAAGCTAAAAATTCGAAAAAAGCATTGGCGATTCTTGACAAATACAAAGCTAATTTTTATGATACAAAAGTTGTAACCAAAGAAATCGGCCTGTTGAAATTTCAGCTTAAAGATACGACCGGTGCGCGGGGAATTCTTGAGACATGCCTGGGAATCAGGCCTCCGGACAGCAGGGTGTTTCTTGCAATGGGAGACATCTATGCAGCAAAAGGCGAGAGGGATAAAGCAATCCGGATGTATGAGCAGGCGGACCCGCTTCTGAAAGATAAAACCAGGGTAAAGATAGCACTCGCAAATCTTCAGATTCAAAATAAGGATTATGATAAGGCTCAAAAGAACCTTAAGGCGATCCTCTCCAAAGATCCGGATTATCCCAATGCAAATGGTTATCTTGCTGATGTGCTGATGGCTAAAGGGCAAAAACAGCAGGCATTGAAACATTATCTGAAAGAGAGAGAACTTCAGGGAGAAAATGTTCATTTTCAGCAGAACATTGCCGAAATCTACTTTGACATAAACAACCTGTCAATGGCGGAAAAGGAGTCAAGGAAACTTTTAACGCTTGATCCGATTAATGCAATCGGTTACAAACAGCTTACGCTTATTGCAATCAAGAATAAAAATTCTACAGAAGCGCAGAATTACATTTCTCAAGCTGAAGTATCAGCCAAAGGTAAACTCGACCCCTCTTTTTATAAAGAAGTGGCAAAAGGGTTTACGGAAATGAAATCATGGGATAATGCAATTAAATCGTACGGAAGTTATTTAAAGAGCTCTCCAAAGGATGAAAAGGCATGGATCGAGCTTTCGAAAGTATACTTACAAGCTAGAAGAGACAGCAGCGCTGCCCGCGCGTATATAAAAATTTATGAACTCAGCCCTCAGAAAAATAAAGACTACCTTGCAAAAGCCGGACACACCTATTATAAACTGGGTATGAAAAAGCAGGCAAAGGAGACCTATTCAAAATTCCTGACGAAGGGTTTCGTTGACCCGCTTGTCAATGTCAACAGCGCCCACATGGAATTTGCACATAAAAGGTATGAAAAAACAATCTCTTTACTTGAAGGAGCGAGCGGAAAATATGCCTCAGACGAAGAGGTTGTAAAAATGCTTGCGTATTCATACCATAAAACAAAAAAGCATTCGCAGGCGCTGCAATATATCAAAAAACATCTTGCCAATTTTCCCAATGACAGAAAAGGTGTGGAAATTGCCGCCCTTGAATATGAAAAAGCCGGTAACATAAAATCAGCCGCAGATATGTATAAAAAGTATCTCAGCCGCGACAAGAACCAGGACTATGCCTATAAACTGGGAGCATTATATGAAAAACTGAAACAGAACTCACTTGCAATGGGGCAATACAAGAAAAATATTGCTGATTATCCCGAAGATTTTCGCAGCTATGAGCGCCTTGCTGAATTATACCTGGCCTCAAATCAATTCGACAATGCGGTAAAAATGCTTGTCAAGGTCACGGCTAACCCCTCCGCTGATCCTGCCTTTTTCAAAAAACTTGCTGAAGTCTATACAAAGCAGAAAAAACCGGCTCTTGCTGCTGCCACCTACGAGCAGTATCTCATCAAATCACCAAAAGACTCAGACATGTTGCTGAAGCTGGGCGTCACCTATTATGAGAAAAAGGATTATGAAAAGGCATTAACACCGCTGATGCGTGCATTCGAGCTTAAGCCTAATAACAGCGAATGTTTGGCTATGATCGGACATGCATATTACAAGATGGGTAAAAAGGAGGATGCATATAAAACGTATTCCGAATTTAAAAGAAGGGGGTTCAGTGATCCGGAGGTAAGCGTGAACCTTGCGAAAATGGAATATAAAGCCAAGAATTACTCCAAAACGATCTCCCTTCTGAAAAACCTCACCGGCAAGTATGCGTCCGATCCTAAAGTCAACAGGATGCTCGCCCTGTCACACAGCAAAATGGGAACACATTCCCTTGCAGCAACGTACATTAAAAAGCTTGTTGACAAATCGCCAAATGACCCTGAAGCGCTGGAACTGGCTGCAATATCATACGAAAAAACAGGCGACAGTAAAAACGCCGCTGCAATGTTCAAGAGATATATTGCCCTTCCCAAGTCAGCGACTAAAGCTGAGAAACGCCAGGATTATGCCTATCGCCTGGCAACACTTTACGAAAAGCAGAAACAGGTACAGCAGGCTGTAACGCAATACAATGCCAATATCAAAGAGTACCCGAAGGATTTCCGTAATTATGAAAAGTTGGGGCTCTTATACCTGGACTCAAAGCAGTACACCAATGCTATCAAAATGCTGGGCAAAGCAACACAAAACCCCTCAGCAGATCCCGACATATTCCGGAAACTTGCCGAATTATATGTAAGCCAGAAAAAATTGAGTGAGGCCACAAGCACCTATGAAAAATACCTCGCAAAAAGAGGAACCGACTCCAAGGCCTGGTTTGCACTGGGAAAAATCTACTACAATAAAAAAGCGTATGATAAAGCGGTGAAGCCCCTTGTCCGCGCTTCGGATCTGATGCCGCAAAACAGAGAATGCCTGGCAATGGCCGGCCACTCCTATTATCACCTTGGCAAAATGACGGAAGCGTATCAAACCTATAACAATTTTCTTAAAAAAGGATTTAAAGATCTTGAAGTTAATGTTAATATTGCGGCAATCGAATTTAAAAATAAGAAATATACCAGGACAATTTCCCTGCTGAAAAATCTCACGGGTAAATATGCTTCCGATCCGAAAGTTATCAGGATGCTCGCTATCTCGCACAGCAAGATGGGAACCCACTCCCTTGCGCTGAGTTATGTTAAAACACTCGTTGAGAAAAACCCAAGTGACCCGGAAGCGCTGGAACTGGCAGCTTTGACATACGAAAAAACGGGCAATAACAAATCCGCGGCCGACATGTTTAAGAAATACTGTGCACTTCCAAAAAACAAGGTTAAGTCTAAAAAACGCAAGGAATACGCTTACCGCCTTGCGATCTTATATGAAGTTCTGAAACAGCCGTCACTGGCGATTGCGCAATACAAGAAAAATATTACTTATTCCCCGAAGGATTTTCGCAACCATGAGAAGCTGGGCGAACTTTACCTGAAGGCAAAACAGTACGAAAATGCGGCTCAGATGATGGAAAAAGCAACGTTAAATCCCTCTGCTGATCCAAATATCTATAAAAAGCTGGCAGAACTCTATGTTAAGCAGAAGAAAGGACCAAAAGCTGCAAGCACCTATGAAAAATATCTGGCAAAAAAATCAACGGATTCCAAAGCATGGTACGAGCTCGGAAATATTTATTACAAGCAGAAAGCGTACAATAAGGCACTGAAACCTCTTTCACGTGCTACTGAGCTGATGCCTCAGAACAGCAAATGCCTCGCACTGACCGGACATACCTACTTTGCGTTAGGGAAAAAAGCCGAAGCATATAATATTTACAGCATTTTTTTCAAAAAAGGATTTAAAGATATTGAGGTCAACGTTAAACTGGCAAAAATGGAATTTGATAATAAAAAATATACGCGGACGATCTCACTTTTAAAAAACCTTACGGGAAAGCATGCAACAGATCCCAAGACGATCAGAATGCTTGCTATTTCACATAGTGAAATGGGAACCCATTCCCTTGCATTGAGCTATATAAAAAAGCTTGTCCAGAACAAACCAAATGATCCGGAGGCTATTGAACTTGCAGCTATCACCTATGAAAAAACGGGTGATGACAATTCTGCTGCCAGTATGTATAAAAAGTACTGCTCTCTCCCCAAAGAAAAAGTTAATAAAAAGAAACGCAAGAAATATGCTTTTCAACTAGCGGAATTGTATGAAAAACAGAAACAGACCTCCCTCGCTATAGCGCAATATAAGAAAAATACTGTAGATTACCCCAAAGACTATCGTAACTATGACCGCCTGGGAGGTTTATACCTTAAATCCAAGCAGAATGCGAATGCCCTGCTAATGTTTGAAAAAGCTGCGACAAATCCTTCAGCGTCACCTGATTTACACAAAAAACTCGCCGGGCTTTATGAAAAGCAGAATAAAAAATCCCAGGCTGCCAGTACCTATGAAAAATATTTATTAAAGAGAACAACCGATTCAAAAGCATGGTATGCGCTTGGAAATATCTACTATAAGCAAAAAGCCTATGAAAAAGCAATCAAACTCCTTGCCCGGGCTTCTAAGCTTATGCCGCAAAATAAGGAGTGTCTTGCGCTTACCGGCCATACCTATTATGCCCTGGGCAAAAAAGCGGAAGCATACAGAATTTATGATGACCTGAATAAAAAAGGATATAAAGATCCGCAGGTTACTATAAATCTCGCAACAATGGAATTTGACAAGAAAAATCATACCAGGGCAACAGCTTTATTAAAAAGTTTATCCGGCAGTAAATATACCTCCGATGAAAAAACAATAAGGATGCTGGCTGTCTCTTATTATAATAACAAAAAGTATTCGGAAGCTCTCCCTTATGTAAAAAAGCTTGTAGCCAAAGCTTCTTCCGATAAAGAGGTTGTTGAAATAGCAGCGGTAACCTATGAAAAAACCGGAGATATCAGATCAGCTTCTAATATGTATAAGAAGTTTCTTACCTTTAAAACAACGAAAAAGCATCAGGAATATGCCTACCGCCTTGGAAAGCTGTATGAGAAACAGAAAGCAATGTCTTCAGCGATAACTCAATATAAGAGTAATATATTAAAATATCCAAACGACCTGCGGAACCATGAGAGGCTTGCGCAACTTTATATTAACTCCAAAAACTATTCACAGGCAACAAGAATACTTACAAAAGTATCATCAAAAGCTTCGGCACCGCCCACCATGAGTAAACAACTTGCACAGATATATTCGAAACAGGGAAAAAAGAGCCTGGCAGCCGCTGCATACGAAAAATATCTCAAAAAGGTTCCAACAGATTCTACCTCTTTTTATAAGCTCGGAACTATTTACTATTCACAAAAAGCATACAAAAAAGCCGTCTTGCCGCTTGAAGCAGCTTCTGTATTAATGCCCAGAAATTCGAGCTGCCTGTACAAGCTGGGAGATTCATATGTCAAGTCGGGCACCCCCAGGAAAGCTATCAATCCATTGAAAAAGGCTTATAATCTAAAAAAGAATGATATGAAAACCATTAGTCTACTTACAAAATGTTACGAGACGGTAAAGGATACAAACAACCTTATTGCTATTCTGCAAAAATATACTGCATTGGAATCAAAGAACTTCAACCGTCATTCACAGCTTGGCAATCTACTCCTTAAAACCAATAAAACCGATCAGGCAATTAGTATTTTGGAAGCTGCGAGCAAAATTAAGCCTTCTCATGTTCAAACTCACCTGGCACTTATAACTCTCTATAAAAAAAAGAAGAACAGGGCTTTACTTATCAGGCACTTCAACTCCGCGCTGCAGTTCGATCCCAGGAACGCTGACCTTCAGTTCGAAAAAGCTATGTTCCACCTGGATGCCAACGAGCTTCCCAATGCAAAAACATCCTTTAAAAAAACTATTCAGTTGAGTCCTAAACATGCCCGTGCCCATTATCATTATGGAAAGATACTGCATGACGGAAAGCAGCTTAAAACAGCCTTTTATCACTTTGGGCAGGCAGCAAAGTACTCACCCAAAAATACCGACTACCTTCTTAAGCTTGCTCAAACAGCAGTGGAGACAGGAAATCCCAAAACAGCCAAGACTACGATAAGCAAAGCTATCAAGTTAAAACCGAACGACCCTGCATTGGTACAAATGGCCGGATACATTTATTATAAAACAAAAGATTATCAAAGTGCTGAAAAATACTTAAACCAGGGAATGAAACTGGACAGGAATTGCCCATACTGCCACGAGCTGCTTGGGTCTATCTATTTTGCAAATGCAAATTACAGCAGTGCGATTACCTTTTTAGAAAAAGCTTCAAATAAAGACCCAAATAATGACTCTGTCCTGGTAATGTTGGGCGATGCCCTTGCCTTTACCAACCAATTGAGGCGCGCGCTTATCTTTTACAATAAAGCATTCGGCATTAACCCTAAAAATAATAAAACCTTTTATAAGGTCGTTGCCGGGAAAATTGACATCGGGATGCCAAAAGAAGCTGAAGCAATTATGAATAATAATAAGGGAAGAAAGAAAACAGCCTGGGTTCATCTTGCCCAGGGCAGAGTTCTGGAAGCCAATAAAAACCCCACAGTCGCCGAGTTCTCATATAATGCAGCTCTCCGTTCAATGCCAAATAACTCCGATGCCCACATGGGATTGGGCCGGGTATACCTTGAACAGAAAAAATATAACAAAGCTGTTCAGCATTTAAGCATGGCTATGATTGAAAGGCCTGATGACTTGAATGTCTTTGTTGGAATGGGAAGAGCCTATTATGGACTTAAAAATTATTCCGCAGCACTTGAGCTCTTTTCAGATGCACTGAAAAAAAATCCCAAGCAGCACGAAGCAAATATGTATATGGGGCTGATATACAGTAAAAGAAAGAAGCATGATAAGGCTATTTCTCTATTTGAAAAGTCCCTGGCCCGGGAACCAAGAAACCCGGATCTTTACTTCATGCTGGCGGTTGAATATGGCAGGATTTTACGTTTCAAAGAGTCGATAGCCAGTTTTCTTAAAGTGATAAAGTATGATGATTCAAAAGCTGTTGTTGTATATAAAAATGTTGGTGATTTATACTATTACAAAATGAAAGACAAAAAAAAGGCGAAGAAGTACTGGGTAAAATATTTAAAAGCCGGCGGCACCAGTAATAAGGTAAAATCGCTGCTCAAATCGTTATAAATCCTAAAAATGCAAGGGCACCCTGTTTATTAACAGAGTGCCCTTTCCCCACTCCCTCCTCATGATTCAAATTTTTGTCTACTTCAAATAAATTAAGCGGATGTTTCTCGTATATCTTTTCTCTCCATTAATGGTAAGCCGCGCAATATAATATCCTGCTCCTATCTGATACCCCAACTTGTCAGCATTCAATTTGAAGTAGTAGCGCCCCCTGTTTACATCACCTGAGTACAATGTCATTATCGTTTTACCATTCAAATCGAATATCTTTAAACTGGCCTTTCCCTTAACCGGTGTTGAAAAGGAGATATTCGTATAACCACGGAATGGATTCGGATAATTCTTTAAATTAAAAACAATATGATCTGAAACAGGCGTAAAAACAACGGGAACTATCTCCGGGCCGGCATCTGTCCAATTTATTATAATATCGTTATTATTGATTACGATACTATCTACCTTATGCAACAGCGTATCATTTTCCGATATATACCCACCCACAACTGTGTAGACTCCATTTGGCAGTTTCATTCCATAGGTACTGTCCGGCTTCATCCACACACTAACAGTAAAACCTCTTGCTGAGTCAACCGCAAAAACACCTGCGTCATGAGGGTCGGTTGGAAAAGTCATTTTGAATTTTCCGGAAATTGAACCATTGGGCTCAAGTACCAGGAATTCCAGAGTATCAGTACCGGCTGCAACATTATGATAGGGATAGTTACCGCCATCATCCTGCGGAACAATGATATATTCCTCAGGAAGGTCATGACGATCAACAGCCACGTAATATCCGGGGAAATGAACGTTGGAAGAAACATTTATCTCAAAAGCGCCGCGGCCGGTAACTTCCGTTTCTGCAATAAACGTTCCCTGGAGGCTGTCATGATCCGCTGTTGCCATAATGTATAGCTTTTCCGGGATATCCCCGCTTACCGTACCGCTTATCACAGCATCCGTTGAATGTACCATATAAATCACATCAACGGTATCATCGGCCTCGTCAACACTTACAGAATAATCCTGATTCATATAATTCGGATCATCGACCCGTATCTGCCACGAACCGAGAGAAACCTGCAAAAGCGCCGTACCATTTATATCAGTTTGCCCCCCAACTTCGACACCTGAGTACTGTTCCGACAATTCAACACCAACATTTGCAACAGGATTGTTTGTTTCATCAACAACAGACAAATTAACATATTTATCACCCTTCTTAATCTCTATCAGTAAATCGCTTTGCCCGGGGCCTGCGCTGTCTATATAGCTCGGAGAGACAAAATAGCCCTGGGGCAGCACATCCTCATTCACCCACGTATGCACCATATACCTGAGGAACTTTGACGAAACAGGAATTTCAAAGCTGCCGTCTTCTGATATATCAGCCCGTGCATAATACCAGACACCGTCAGGATGATTCCATTGACCGGTAGTATCCATTGCCACATTTATATCGAAATCCTCCTCCAGGTCGATTCCCGCGCTATCAACAATAGTGCCGGAAATAGTTGCGTCAGCGGTTAGAAGCACATATACAACATCAACGGTATCGTCACCCGGTAAAACCTCGACCTTAACATCCGGGCTCATATATTCCACCGAAGAGCCCTTATCATCAAAATGTATCTCCCAGATGCCGTCTTTAACCGGCGCTATAAATTTGCCGAGGGAATCTGCCTCAACACCGAACTCCATATTCAAGTCTTCGGATTGAAACCACAGCCTGGCTTTTGCAATGGGGCTTCCGCTCTCATCCTTTACAACACCGGCTATGAAAAACTTAGTCCTCTCAAAGATAAAGTTTATGGTTGTCAACCCGGCAGTCACCGTTGTTTCAGCGGGATGCGGCGGAATCAGGCTGGTCCCTTCCAAAACACCGAACTCATCCTCCGCCCCGACCTTTACATCCTTTCCCTGCATGGTATCAGGCAGGTAAACGATATAGTCGCCATTCGCATCGGTGCTGACAATTCTTTCAAATTCATCCTGCAACTCAGGTGTTTTGAACGCCGCGTAAACTATAATGTTTTTAATGCCACCGGAGTCGCTGCTCACCTTTCCGCTGATATACGTATTCGTAACCGGCCAGGTATTTACTATGAGTGATGCAGTGTCTGGCCCTCCCTTATCGGAAAGTATTATGAAATAGGTTCCCGGAATATCAAAACCTTTTTCACCGCCTGTTTCTATGGGCAGAGAAGCCTTGCCGTCGGCAATAGTGTCCTGGTCATCGTCACCATCAATAAACTTCTCCCCCACCTCTTTTGAATTGTAGATAACATGGTCTACATTTTCATCAGGGATACCGTCACCGCTGATATCAAGTATCAACAGTATGTCCGCAGAGTCGCCTACAACTGAGAAATCCCCGGTCAGGACCGACGATTCTCCCATTGATATTGTACCGGGTGTAAAGGTGAGGTTGCTGAATGCAAACAGGTTCAGCGCAAATACAATTACACAAAGACCTGAACGGCGCATGAGGGCCTCCTTTAAATAATAGATTTACACTTTTTGAATGATTTTCCTTTTAATAACAATTACAAGACGGTGTATATATTTAATTAGTGTCTGTTAACAATTGACAAATGACCGTCATTCCGGCATTCTTTTGGCCGGCAAAGTCCAACTTGTTGGGAATCCAGCTTTTTTTTGATGTTTTATGGCATGGATTTACACCTTTGGCGCACTTCGCCCGCTAAAAACATGCGGGTTTTAATCCCTCTTTATGGGGAAATGACGTTTCCGGACTGACACTAAATTTAGAATAATACCTATATAATTAATTGATATAATTATACCACGAAAATTGAAAAAGTCAATGCTTAAATTATTACGGAATTATTAGAGAACAGGTAGATTAAAAGAGGCGGCAGCACTAACCGTCTGATTTTAAGTCAATTATACCATTCACCTCAAGAAATTTCTGGATATCTTTCCAGTATTGATAGACATCAGGCGGGCAATCATTGTGGCGGCAATTATAGGTTATAAAGGTAGCATTTTTTGCGACTTTTGATAATTCAACACTGTTCTTATATGGTATTATATTATCATGTTCACCATGTATTAATAATACCGGCCCGTTATAGGATTTCAACACTTTTTTATTATTAAACTTGTCGAGTACTAAAAAAGGTGGAAGCAGATAATGCTTTGCAAACTGTTTTGTACTGGTAAATGTGGATTGCAGTATCAGCGCACCTATTTCTCTCTCCTTTGCAAGTTCGCAAGACGCTCCCCCGCCGACCGAGCGTCCATGAGCAATAATTTTATTGCTGTCTATATCCTCCCTGTCCTTCAGCCAGTCATAGGCTTTTACCATCACTTCCCTTATTGCCCTCTGTGAAGGTCTCCCCTTAGATCTGCCATACCCGGGATATTCAACAAGCATAAGATCAACACCCAATACATTATAAGGCAAAAACTCCTCTATACAGTAATCAATCAACTCCCCGTTACCATGTGAAAAGATTACCGCAGGCCTCTTAACTCCCTCTACTGTATTCTTTGCAGGTATATACCACGCCTCGACCTTGCCTTTCGATGTGATCAGCCACACCTTTTTCATATTCTCCACGCGTACATCTTTCATAGGAGGCTGAGCATAACGCCGCGGGAACAGCATGCTTCTCTGCATGGTGAAAAGGGTCACGCCATAGGTGACATACACCAAACCTATTATGCCGAGGACTTTGAGGAAAACCATAATAAGAATAAAATAACAAATCACAAATCATAAATTACAAACAAATTCCAATATCCCCTATTTCGCTAAAGCTACATAGGACACGCAAATTCCAAACAATATGGTGCATAGCTTATCTGATTATACTATTTGTGCATTTTTGAATACAAAACAATTTTTTATTGTTATATTAATAATAACAAAGCACAAAGCACTATTCTGCTTATAATTCAATTAGGGGGGAAAATGAAACAATACCACACATATACCTTTTTGTTAATAGTATTTATACTTATAATCAATCCTGTATCAGCCGAAGAAAGAACTATTAACGTTAATGGAACCATACGAGAATACATAATTGAAGTACCCGGTAATTATTCCAACAGCCTTCGACACGACCTGATCATAGTCTACCATGGAATGACCGGCACTGCCTCACAAACCATGTTTACCGGTTTTCATAATTCCGGAGCACAGGACCATTTCATTACTGTGTATCCCCAGGGGCTTGATGACATTGACAACCCGTTCAATCCCGGCACAACCACCACAGGCTGGAAATTCGAAATTGCCAATAACCGCGATGTAACCTTTACCGAAGTCCTCCTGGACACCCTTGAAGCGGAATTCAATATAAGACATGACGGAATTTACATTACCGGTATCTCAAACGGCGGCTACTTTTCGGATATACTGGCCTGTAACATCGGCGACCGCCTTGCAGCAATCGCCCCGGTAATCGGCGGTTATCAATGGTTATCTTCATCCGCCTGCTCAATTTCGGAAAACCTGCCCATATTTCACCTCGGCACTGAATTTGACGCAATTGTGGACATTGAAAACCTCCGGGGTGCAACAGAATTCTGGATCGGCCATAATAACTGCGACGACACCCCTGTACAGCAAGGTATATGCGACGTATATAAAGGCAGCGAGCAGGACGCC
>JAUXBV010000105.1 GCA_030619215.1 Fibrobacterota bacterium
AATAAAAATGCTAGCGCCATGTATAATTTAGCTTTGCTTTATGAAAGTGAATATAAAGATTTCAAAAAAGCAGAAAAATATTATTTGATGGCTGTCGAGAAAAAAAATGCTGACGCCATGTTTAATTTAGCTGTTATGTATAAAAATGAATATAAAGATTTCAAAAAGGCAGAAAAATATTACTTGATGGCTGTCGAGAAAAAAGATGCTGACGCCATGTTTAATTTAGCTGAATTGTATAGAGATAAAAATAAAGATTTCAAAAACGCAGAAAAGTATTATTTGATGGCGATAGAGAATAAAAATGAAGAGGCCAATTTTAACTTGGGAATTCTGTACCAGTATTATTTAACAAATTACAGAAAAGCGGAACAATACTATTTAAGATCTGGTGATAAATTGGATACAATAGCCTCATATAATATGGCTTTGCTTTATGAAAAAGATTTTAAGAATTTTGAGAAAGCGAAAAAATATTATTTTATGGCCATAGAAAGTGATTTTAAAAATAATATGGAACTTTTGCTACAAACAAAATTCGTTGATGATGAAATAAGAAACTACTTTTTAAACCTCTTTGAAAAGTATTATACAAAGACAAATTATGTTAGTTTATTCGCGCTATCCATGATATTAGTCCATGCTGAAAAATATAAAGAATCTACTGAATTTTTTAATCACTTTTTAAATATAGCTGAGGAAAAAGATAAATTTCAAAAGCATATTACTAACTTTTTAATGTTGTTAATCTCAAGAAAACAATACCACCTTGCGTTTAAGCTATTTCAGGAAGAAAAATATCACTTAAAAGAAAAAGTTAAACCTGTTTATTATGCTTTGATGAATTTAATGAAGGAAGAATATCCAAAAGAATATAAAAGAATGGGTGGAGAGGTCAGTGATACTGTCTATGAAATTCTGGAAGCAATTAAAGCACTGGAAAAATATAATCGAGGACTTGAAGTCATTTCTTGATTAATATAACTCACATTCTCCTAAAGTTAAATAATCCGGACGGGATGGCAAAGATAGAATCCAACTGTAAAAAAGTAAGATTTCTTATGTATTATTAATTAATCGCCTATTGTAATGAATGCTTTAAAGTAAAATTCAAATGAATGTCAAAGATCGGGATACAAATTTATGCTACTAAAAATCCCCTATGGAAAAGAAGGAAAAATCGACCTGAGCATTGAAGATCAATACGTCTCCGGAATTATTGAGCCTAACGAAGTTTTAACAGGAGATGAAATAAAGATTATCAGGAGCGCTATTGAAAATCCAATTAATTCTAAAAATTTTCATGACTTTTTAGCAGATTCTAAAAATTGCCTGTTTATCGTTAATGATGCAACCCGCCCAACGCCTACCGCACGGATACTGGAAATAATTTATGATGATATCAAGGACTACGATATAAAATTTATTATTGCCACCGGCGTCCATCGTGCGCCGACTGAGGAAGAATATATTCAGATTTTTGGTGAATATTATGAGACTTTCAAGGACAGGATTTATGCTCACGATGCTCGAAAACATGAAGATATGGTTTTTTTGGGTAAGTCCAAGAACGGAACAGAGATGCGCGTTAACAAACTTGGCGTGGAAGCTGGCAAGATCGTTATAATAAGCTCGGTAGAGCCGCATTACTTTGCCGGTTATACCGGTGGAAGAAAATCGTTTCTGCCGGGAATAGCTTCTTATAAGACAATCGAGCAAAACCATAAACTTGCTTTACTCCCGGAAGCTAAAAGCCTTGCATTGGATGGTAATCCTGTGCACGAAGACATGATCGACGCTTTAAAGAACATAAAGAAAGAAATTTTTGCTATTATGACTGTATTGGATAAGAATCACAAAATTTATGCAGCAACATCCGGAGATATCAATGATTCATTTACCGCGGCAGCCAAAAAAGCAGACGACGTTTATGCAGTCAGTATCAAAGGGAAGGCGGATATAGTTGTTTCTGTTGTTAAATATCCAATGGATATTGACCTTTATCAACTGCAAAAAGGGATCGAAAATGCAAAACATGCTTTACGGGAAAATGGAATTCTTATAGTTGTATCCAAATGCCGCCTGGGAATCGGCGAAGAAACATTTCTCTCTACGCTCAGCTCTTACGATACACCGGAAGATGTTATTCAAAAGATGAAAACCGATTATGTCTTAGGTTATCACAAAGTAGTAAAAATGGCAGAGATAAATCTTTGGGCAAAGGTCTGGGCGGTAACCGACCTTGATCCGGATGTTTTAAAAAAGATATTTATCAAGCCCTATGGATCGGTTCAGGAAGCTGTAGATAATGCTATAAAGCTTAAAGGAAAATACACCAAGGTGATATTTCTGCTGGATGGCAGTGTAACCATACCTGTGTTAAATACTTGATTATCATCAATATTTTTATAAAAATAAAAATAGAAGTGACCCCTTAAAATTCATAAAAAGGAATTATACTGATTGTCAGAACGAAGTCTCATACAATCAGTTATACCGAATTGCATGATCGGACATTACTTTTGCACTAAAGTACTGGGCAATTCGGTATAATTTTAACCTTGCCATTATTTACGTAAAAGTATAATTTATTCTTTGATATTCTTGCTGGACTGAAAAAAGATTGATAAAATTAGTTTGATGTACAGCACAACATAAATACGATCTATAAAAGTCAAGTTCATCAGAACTCCTGCATAGAGTGCACGATGAAAGTGATGGCCAGAGGAGAATTCCAGAGGGAAAAATCCAGTGGTCATTTTTTATTTTTAACTTTTTCTTTTATAGCAACACAAATAATAATTGATGGTTACAGTATATCTTTTTATTAAGGAGTGACTTATGCTGCTTGAATTAAAAAAGGGAGTGGACATTCTTTCGGATATCGGTGCAGTCAAATCCATTGATGAGGCACGTAAGCTTTTCGAAGAGAAGTGTGACGACGAAAATCTCGCGAAGATAAACAAGATTAAGAATGAAAAAGCACTTCTGAAGATTGCTAACGCAGCTTCAATGTTTCAGCCTGAAGATATATGGCTTAACACTGGCTCAGAAGCTGATTTGCAGACTACTAGAGATAAAGTGATAGAGAATGGGGAGGAGTTTAAACTGAAAGTTGATGGCCATACCTGCCATTATGACCTTCCGGAAGATCAGGCGCGATTAGTCAAGCAGACTTATTATATCGTAAACGAAGAAGAAGATGTTTCTGTCCTTGCAAAGAAATTGGTTCGTTCTGAAGCGTATGACTATATCAAGAACACCATGGTGGGGATGATGAAGGGCAGAACAATGACAGTATCATTCTGGAACCGCGGACCTGTTGGAGCAAAAGCTGCTATTCCGGCGGTTATGATTACAGACTCATATTATGTGGTCCACGCCGGTAATATTCTATACCCAAACGTATTTGAACATTTTGACGAAGAGGTTGAACGTGCAGGCACATATTTTTTTAACGTCCACAGCTACGGTACATTTAAGAGTGAAGATATATCAAAAGCCCGTATTTACATGGACAGGAGCTGGCAGACAAGTTACTCAATGTACTGCACGTACGCTGGAAATACCCTGCTGTTGAAAAAACCTAACCACCGCTTTCATGTGGATCACAGCACTTACTACCGCGTGGAAAAAGAGATCTCTGAGCATATGTTCATCACTGGCCTGACTGGCCCTGGCGGACGTAAAACATACTTTGCCGGTGCAGCTCCATCCGGTTGCGGAAAAACCACAACCGCCATGGTCGGAACTGATTTTATCGGCGATGACCTTGCTCAGATGTGGATCGAAGACGACGGTACTTTACGCGCAGTTAACCCTGAAATCGGCATTTTCGGTATTCTCAAAGATGTTAACCGCAAAGGAGACCCGGAATTGATGAAAATCCTCCGCGCAGACAAACCTGCTGAATGCATTTATACAAACGTACTTATCGAAAAAGACGGAACGCCGCGATGGGTAGGCGATGGTGATCCTGAACCAACTGAAGGTAAAAACTATCTCGGTCAATGGAAAGCCGATATGAAGGATAAGGAAGGAAACCCGATCCCATGTTCTAATCCAAACTCCCGCTGCAATGTTTACTGTACAGATATTAGTAACTACAACAAAGAAGCCGCCACTGATCCGGCAGGTGTACCTATCAAGGTTATTACCTACTCCGGACGCGACAGCGACACAATGCCTCCTGTATGGGTTGCAAAAAATCCTGATGAAGGAGTTGTTATCGGAGCTTCAATTCAATCTGCTGCTACAGCAACAGAAGTTGGCGCCAAAGGTGTACGCAGACAGCCCTGGGCAAACCAGCCGTTTATTCCCGGCCCTCTTGCAGATTATATGAATGCACAGTTTAAATTTATTAACAGCGATAAGCTGACCCAGAAGCCGATCATGGCAGGTCTCAACTACTTCCTTACCTACGGCGCTCGTGGTGGAGATCCGGATGATACAAAACTTCTGGGCGAAAAAAAGGATGTAAAAGCCTGGCTCACATGGTTGGAGCTTCGTGCATATAACGAAATAAAAGCTATTGATACTCCTATCGGGTACATTCCGCTGTATGAAGACCTGAAGAAAATCTTTGACGAAACAATTAGCAAAGAATATCCCAAAGAGCTCTACGATAAACAATTTTCTTTCTACTTAGATAATATTATTGCCCGTATAGACCTGCAGAAAGAAGCCTACAGTAAAGAAAAGGACTGCCCACAGCGCATCTTCGAGGTTTACGACGAACAGCGCAGAGGACTTGAAGCTCTTAAGGAAAAATATGAGTCAATCGTTTTACCCGAACAGCTTATTGAGGCAGGTGGAGTGAAATAAAAATATTATTTATAAATTAAGAACAGCCCAGTCAGCAACTATCAGCAAAGCTGGTTGGGCTTTTTATTATGCAAATTAATTTATCTTAAGGGGTGTAATATCAATCAAACTTCTCCTGATCCTCCATCTCCTGGCGGCCCTGCTTATCGTATTCGGGAATTTCAATGTCCGTATAAAACCAGTCGAACATATCGCGCCGCAGCTTTGCCATCCAGGTCTGTTTCTCCTCTTTCCGTTTGAGGTTATAAATAACAATTCCCTCGGCAAATACCTTATCGTCAATTCCTTTTTTAGAGGCGATTTTCTGGTAATAACGCGAGTGAAGCCAGTCTTTGAACCACGAGCTCCAGTTGTCAAATGTGCGCTCGTGCTCATGGAATGACCTATAGCGGAGGTCGCTGATGGCCTTTTCAAAAGGGTACCACTCGTGGATGTCGAGCTTGTAGGGATTGCCCTGGAGCTTCGGCCCGATGCACTCCCCCGTCTGCTCGCCGTCTGCCTTGACATACCCCTTGCCTATCGAACGGAAAATGCCCTCTATAATGAAATTCTTTCCGCCGATGATCTGGAGCGGGTCGAGAACATTCTTTCTGTTCTGCAATGCAATAAGCCTTCCTTTTTCGGTTTTCAGCTTGATGTTGGTACCATTGAGCTTTTCAACCGCGAAAGTATCGGGATCTTCAAAGACCCATTCATAACCGGGATTCACCCGGTCAACGACCAGGTACACTTCCGGCTTGCGTAAGCCGTATTTTCTGCCGTGTTGTTTGAATTGCTCCCTGTTGACCTTATAGGTCTGGCGTATGAAGGGACAGGTAATCTTTGGAAAATCGGTGAGCGATACGGGTTCAGTTGCTTTTGAGCTCATGATTTTTGACCCTTGTTATGTGAAACGCTAAGTTCAGCTTTGGGTTTCTCCCATGCTAAGCACACCCATAAGCTGCAACGTTTTTGTTGGGAAACGTTTTTTCGCTAATAATTCATAACTTCTTGCAAAGGGGCTTGAAGAAACTCATAACACCGCTTTACAATAATATAATTCCGTATTGTAATAAATGCTCGCTAATAAATTAAATCGATTTTTATTAAAGCACTAAAGCGTCTCCGTCCCCAGACACTTAACTTATAATATAGTCTTTTTTAATAGAAATAGAAACACGATTTCAAAAAGCGGTAGCAGGGGCACAGTTTATCCGCATGGAGGGTTAATTGCTATTAGAAAAAATATTAATCCACAGAAAGCTCTCTCAGATACTCTCTCATCTTATCAACCTCCCGAAACAGCGGTTCCTTCCATTCCATGAGAAATTTCTCAAGGTCAACGTTATAGACCTCCCAGGCGCCTTCGGTTATTTCCACTTCCAGTTGGCTGGGAGACCATCCGGAATAGCCGAGAAACAGGCGGGTTGTTGAGGAATCTTCACCAAGAATAGATTCCAGGGTGTCCCATTCCCCGCCAAGGTAAACCCGTGGCGCAACGTTATAAGCATGTTCTGCTGCGGAATCCGTTATCTGAATTATATGTAGTGTTTCCTGTTGAACGGGCCCGCCGATATAAATACTTCTTTTTTCTGCCTTAAGAACGGTATCAACATCGAACACCTCACGCAGAGGCATATGTGACGGCCTGTTACATACCAGGCCAAAGGCCCCGTCTTTATTGTATATACAAAGAAGAACTACGGTAACCCGAAAATTAGGATCAATCAGGTTTTCATTGGATAAAAGGATACAGCCGTCTTTTAAGCGATTTAGATGCCCCTGGCTAGTATCGTCATACTTTTTGCTAGGAATAGGTGATACCATATTATTTTATATCCCTGATATTTATTTAAATTGTTGAAGTTAGAAAATACTTCATTTCTTTATAATTGAGTGTTAAAGGGGCTTATCATAATTTTATAATTTGAACAGTAACATTATTACTATAATATATACTGATTGTCGGACTATAGCTCAGGCAAGCAGTTATACAACTAAAGTTGCACCTTGTACTGACAAATCAGCACCTTGTGCCAAATGGCCGTGTGCCCTTCAGGGTGCTTTCGCAGATATCCTAGTGCCCCTTAAGGGTATACTTTTGCCCTTTGGTATAAAAACAAAATTGTAATAAATTTATGTAAATAAAAATAATCTTGCTTATTTATTGATCGATACATAAGTTGGAACAGGAGTATTAATGAAAATTCAATTTTGCGGTGCAGCCCGTACGGTTACCGGTTCTCAGTTTGTCGTATCAGCTAATGGAACTTCCATTCTTTTGGACTGCGGTATGTTTCAGGGCCGCAGAAGTGAAACGTATGAAAAGAATAAAAATTTCTTTTTTGACCCGTCAACTATTGACAGCCTTATCCTTTCCCATGCACATATAGACCATAGCGGCAACATCCCCAACCTTGTCAAAAAAGGATTTTCCGGATCAATATATGCTACGGAGCCGACCGTTGACTTGTGCAAAATTATGCTGAAAGATTCCGCGTATCTCCAACAGAAGGATGTTGAGTGGGTTAACAGGATCAGGGCAAGAAAAAACGAGCCCCCGGTTGAGCCGCTCTATACCATTGAGGATGTTGAAGCGTCCCTCGACCTGTTTGTCGGAATTGAATACGATAAAACCTTTACCATAGGCAATGGCATAAATGCTACATTCAGGGATGCCGGCCATATTCTCGGCTCCGCAAGTACGCTTCTTGAAATAAAAGAAGGTTCTGTTTGCAAACGGCTTGGCTATACCGGAGATATCGGGCAACCGAACATGCCGATTATCCGCGATCCCAACCAGTTGCGAGACCTGGACATTCTCCTGATGGAAAGCACCTATGGAAACAGGCATCATTCGCCACACACCGATTCTGAGGAGAAACTGGTACAACTGATCATTGAAACGGCGCAATCGGGCGGGAAAATTATTATTCCCGCATTTGCCGTGGGCCGCACGCAGGCGATTGTCTATATCCTGCATAAACTTTTCAATGCAAACAGAATCCCGGAAATACCGGTCTTTGTTGACAGCCCAATGGCAAATCATGCAACAGAGGTATTCAGGTCTCATCTGGAAGACCTTGACAGAGAGACATACCGGGTTTTCCTACAGGGTAATGAAGATCCCTTTGGATTCAAAAGGCTTAAGTATATCGAAACGGTGGAAGAATCAAAGAGGCTCAATTCGCTGTCGTATCCACATATAATAATTTCCGCCTCCGGTATGGCAGAAGGTGGAAGAATACTGCACCATCTCAGAAACAATATCATTGATCGCCGCACCCTTGTTCTCTTTGTCGGTCATGCGGCAAAACATACGCTCGCCAGGAAACTGATTGACGGCGAAAAGCGGGTGAGAATCTTTGGAGAAGAACATATAGTAAAGTGCAGAGTTGAGAAAATCGATGCCTTTAGCGCTCATGCAGACAGGCATGACCTGCTTAAATATGTGGATACAAACAGCCCATCCAAATTAAATAATATTTTTCTTGTTCACGGAGAACTTGAACAGATGGAACCCCTCAGCCATGCTCTGAGGAGCAAAGGGTACAAAAATGTACATATTCCGGAGCCTGGTGATACAATTGAATTATAATTTATATAATTAAATGTTCTTAGGTTTGTAAGGATGTGTGTGTTTTTTCTTTTCTTTACCGTTATAATCTCGATTTTTTCCCCTCATTATATGATAAATTCTAAGATAATTATTGTATCGTGATTCCGAAATTTCCCCATTTTCAACCATCTCTTTAATCTTACACTCCGGCTCGTTCTCGTGGATACAGTTAGCGAACTTGCATTCAC
>JAUXBV010000319.1 GCA_030619215.1 Fibrobacterota bacterium
ACACGTGAGCGCCACTAGTACTCTTTCCATCCCAGCGGTAGATAGCATCGTTTCCTTTTAGTGCATTATTATGTAACACCTGTATTCTCTTTCCTGCCATGTTGGTAATAACTACCTTTTTTATCTTTTCATCCGGGAAGAGAAGGAAATTGAGTTTTCTTTGCAACACCTGAATAGAGAAAGGTATCGTGGGATTTGCATTCATATTATCAGTTACATTGTAAATATTGGTCGGTTCATCGAGTGTAATAGCGAATGCCCTGATTGAAAAGGGGCTGAGGTCGAAAGTGATATCTTTACCTGAGGCGCTAACCGGACCGGGTTTGACACGCGGGAGCACGCTCTGTGCGGTTATCTCATCTTCCTGGCCCGTAACATTGACAACGCTCGTGACGTTGGACCCGAAGCTGATTTTTGCACCGGTCAGACTCTCGTTCTTCGTTTCCCGGACGCGAAGGATATACTTATCGCTCAGCTCAGCCTTTTTGAGTGCCATGACCGCAACCTGTTCAGGCTTATCTACTGTCAGGAATGAATATTGCGTACCCCAACCTCCATTGTCAGTGGTTGCCTGAATGCCGACAAGAGGCTGGTTCATCCGTTCAGCTTCATGTATAACGTTACTGTTCTGCCATTTTCCACTATGGCCGTAAATCCCGTAGGTAAATTCATGTATCCAGTTTATCAGGTTACTCAGGTCGCGCTGGTAATTGTATCCTCCACCGGAAGGCGAATGAATAAGGGTGAGGTGGAGCAGGCTGTTGCTTGCTTTGTCCCATCCGTATTTGCAATTATTGAGAATGGACACGCCGTAGCTATCATCATCATTGGTCAAATCCGCCCACTGCTGTCCGTGAACTTCATACCGGCTCGTGGTACGATTGGGGCGGGCTATTGCACCGATTCCCATGTCAAATGAAGCGAATTGATTGGAGCAGGTGAGTGGAAATGATATTTTTAACAGAGTTCCGTCTGATCTCCAGTCAATAGTGTTTGTAATTTCCAGATGACTTCCCGTTTCTTTGGTACCTAATCTGATGTAATGGGTAAACGATGAGCCATCCTGTGAGCGGGTTACTTTCAGGCTTACCCTGGCAGGGCCGGACTCTTCAATAGTTCTCTGTACGCTCCCGCTTACATATTCGCGTGGCGATGAGGTGCAGTTGCTATAGGTAATCTCCCAGGCAGGAAAGCTGGTACCCTGATCAGTGCGCATTTCAAACCGGGAGGGATCCGAAAGAAGCTGTTTATTGGTTTTCTTATCGAGTACTTCCGAAATGTCACCGCTGCTATTAACGGTTACCTTGTAGAATTCGTTTTCGAGGGTACCCGTTGTAATGGTTAGTTCACTGGTAAGCGAACTTTCTGTGGGTGAAACCTGGTATACTTTGTACGCTACCGGGAGCATATCTGCTGCGAATGCGATACGCGTGTAATTACTAACTGTTGTAAGTATCTGGGAAGGGACTTCATTACCATCCGTACCAAAAACCTGAATATCGCTTGGCGGAGTACTGCCCCAGTCAATAGTAGCTTCAACAATGTCTTTGCGTGCAGCACCGAGAGGGTTAAAGACCACTACCGGTATCCTGTTTGACTGCGACACCCGCGTATCGAGCAGGCTGGCTACCTTGGCGTTCGCTGCATCCCTGACTTCAGTAAACTCTGTCATGGAGGAATCTTCCGCAGGCAGAGAATACTGCGAATATGCCTGAGGAATACTGGTACCGGTCAGATCATCGTGCATTTGATGAGAGATGAAACGGGTCCAGGCAAAGGCCAGTTTATCGGTTGGATAGGTCATATCGTCAAGATAGTTGGCGACTACCGCTGCATTCTCCGCTGCAGCACCGAGTTGTTCATTCATCCTGTTATACCATTTCATTCTGGCCCATGCGGTATAACATCCGGCACCATGGGTTTTCATAGTCAACTCGCCTTTGTAAATCGGCAGCCCGTCAATAAGCTCCGGGTAATCCAGAAAGTCGCGGTATATCTTATCTGATGCTTCACAAATTACTTTGATATCATTCGAGCTGTTCTGATTTATACGGCTCTGGCAGCTCGAGACATTAGCCGAGGAAGGGGCGCCGCCCTGATCGCCGGTTCCCATATAATCGTATGTTGCCCAGACACCGGGACTGCCGCCGTTCTGACTGTTTGCCTTGAGCCAGTCACCGTCCTCTGTTCGAATGTTATACGGACCACCATAGGAGCCTGGTTTAAGGCAGGCAATTATCTTACTGCCGTCAACACCTTCCCACAACCCGATCGGAAACGGTGTTGATGTCCAACCGCCCCACAGGTCAAACTTCTGTGTAGTAAAACCGAAAAGCCCGCAGTGTGTAGCGATTGTCGGCAGAGAATACGGAAAACCGAAACAGTCGGGAAGTAAAATATCAATACTTCTTTTCCCGAACTCTTTCTGGAAATAACCGTTCCCATAGAGACAATGGCGTATGAGCGATTCAGGTGACGGGACGATCACATCAGGACCGTCAACCCAGCTTCCACCAACAGCCCACCTACCCGAAGCAATATACGATTTCAGTGTGTTATAGCTACTAGGGTGATATTGTTTTGCGAGCATATACCTGTAGGAGCCTTCAAAGGTAAAAGTATATTCGGAATAATTTCCAAAATGTGAGAAATTCTGACTTAAGGTATTTGGAATATATGACGATATTGTGTTTGCCATCGTCCACTGCCACTGTGTATCCAGATGTGCGTAGCCGACAATATAGCAGATCTTGTGATCTTTAAGATTGTACTGGGCCAGGCTGGTAAAAACAATTAGACATATAGATAAAATGGGGATGATGGTGAATTTTTTCCTGAATGCTTTCATGAATGCCTCCTCCTTTTCTATAGTTTTTATGACCATATATAATAGTGATTTTTTCGATTTATCCCTGTACTATTAATGTAACAAACCATTCGCCTGCTTTCAGATTGAGTAGGTATACGATATTCATATATGATATATGCAACAATCATGCCTGGAGCAAATTGCCTGTGATCTTATGGAAAAGGCAACGCTGTTTAAAATTATAATACAAAAGCTGTGCATACTATTGTGTGAGTGCACAATATTTGTGCAGGTAACACTGGTAATATATTTCGGAATAGAATGTGCATAATGAGGAGAGATTTATATTTCCAGGTTTTTCTCCAGAAACAGTTTAATTGCATCCGGGTCATTTTCGGTAGCGAGATATTTCCTGAAATCTTCGTGCATTACTTTACGTGCGAGTTTTGCGAAAATCTTCATGTGGTCGTACTGGTCTTCGCTTTCCCTTATGGTAAGGAGAATGACGACTTCAACCGTATCTTCGCGTTTGCCCCAGTCTATTGGGGTGGCAGGTTTAAGAACCGCGATACTGTTTGAGACAATGTGGTTGGTCATACAATGGGGGATGGCAATACCATAGCCCATATCTGTCGCATAAACTTCCTCCCGCTTCCATACATCTTCCTCTAAACCGGCGGGATTATTGGTCCGCTCGGTAATGTAAAGGTTGTCGCACAGCTCTTTGATAACTTCATGTTTGGAGCTGCTTTCCGAGTCAATGATGATTAATTCCTTATCGAGAAGGGGTTTATCTTTACAGGTGAGAGGAAAATCGTTCAGAAGTTTACTTACCTCATCTTTGGAATTGCATGCCATTGCTGAAGCAACCAGCTTTTGACACTCTTTGGAGTCTATTTTCGGAAGAGCAGACTTCATTTCGGGAATATTCGGGGCTCCGAGGCTGATCTCATCAAGCCCAAGTCCCACAAGGAGCGGAAGGTTACTCAAGACACCTGCCATCTCGCCGCACATGCCTACCCATTTATCATGCTTATGTGCGTCGTCAACAATTCTTTTAAGAAGCCTGATAAATGACGGATCGAGAAAACTATACAAATGGGATACTTTTTTATTCTCACGGTCAACAGCAAAGAAGTATTGTGCCAGATCATTGGTGCCGATACTGAAGAAATCAACTTCCGTTGAAAATTGATCAATTGCGAATGCTGCTGAAGGGGTCTCAACCATGATGCCTATCTGCATGGAAGGATCATAGGTGATGTCTGCTTTCTTAAAGTCAGCCTGGATTTCCTGAATCATGCTTTTAACCGTTTTTATCTCGTCAAGGCAGGACACCATGGGTACCATTACATTAACGGTGCCATGCGCGGATACTCTGATAATCGCGCGAAGCTGGGTTTTTATCAAATCAGGGTAATCAGCATAAAATCGTACTGCCCGGTAACCCAGAAACGGATTGTTTTCCGTTGGGATAGAAAGGTAGGGGAGGGGTTTATCCCCGCCAATATCCAGTGTGCGTATAATGACCGGGCGTTTTTTAGCTGATTTTACCACACGAAGATAAGCCTGGTACTGTTCTTCTTCGGAAGGAGGTGAATCGCTCTTTTCCATGAAAAGCATTTCAGTGCGAAAGAGGCCTATTCCTTCTGCATGATAATCAAAAGCTG
Organism: Fibrobacterota bacterium; assembly: GCA_030619215.1. GTDB lineage: Bacteria > Fibrobacterota > Chitinivibrionia > Chitinivibrionales > JANQEN01 > JAUXBV01. Next base: position 4,480 of record JAUXBV010000319.1, read on the forward strand.
CTTCTGCCTCTTCAGGCAAAGATATATTGGCCGCTAGCTCCAGCCTTTTACCATCACTTGTTTTGGCTTCACTCTTTGCAGGCTTCTCCAGTTTCTGCATGTGCCGGTCACGTTTCCTGTTTTCCAGTTTATAGTATTGCTCAACTTCAGGGCTGATCTGTGTCAGCACGATACCGATATCCGCATCCACAACAACATCCTGGCCGGAATTGATAAGCATGGGAGCATCGGCTATTCCCGTCAATGTCGGTATAGCGAAAGTGCGCGCAAGGATTACTGTATGTGAAGTTATTCCGGCATGGCTGAGAACGAGGCCCCGCAGATGTTTGCGATCCACTGCAAGAAACTGGCTCGGTGTGAGGTTTTCAGCGACCAGAACAGAAGGTTCGCTGAGATGTATCTGCTCCTCATCCGAAGATGATCCGTAAATAAGTTTTATGAGCCGTGAACAGATATCCTGAATGTCAATCACCCGCTCGCGGATATAGATACTTTCCGAGTTTTTCAATGTAGCGGCAAAATGTTCGTAGGTCCCGATAATGGCATTTGCCGCGGAGATATTCTGCCTTTTGAAAATCAATTCATTCAGTTTTTTGGACAGTGCCGGGTCCCTGACAATAGACAG
>JAUXBV010000559.1 GCA_030619215.1 Fibrobacterota bacterium
CTCGTCGCTTTGCTCCTCGAAATGACAATTAAGATGCCATTTAAATAAAATAAAACGCTGCATAATACAGTTATGTTCTTTCATCAGATTTCTCGTCGCTACGCTCCTCGAAATGACAGTTAAGATTCCATTTTAACTGACGACAAAACCTCAGATGCTTTCATATTAATAACGAGATCTGCTTCACCATCAAGTGGCGTTGGGTCTATATTGACAATTACCAGTATGGCACCTTTGCTTTTAGCAATGACAGGTATCTGAGCCGCAGGATATACAACAAGTGAGCTTCCTATAACTATAAAAGTGTCACAGGCCTGTGCTGCCTGCTGTGCCCTGTTCAGCTCGTCCTGCGGCAGTTGCTCTCCGAATAAAACAACATCCGGTTTTAAGAGTCCTTTACAGCTTGGGCAATCAGGGGGCAGCTTTTCATCAAGGAGTTGGTATATCTCCCCCATCGGAAACTTTTTATTGCAGTTCAGGCATTTTATCTTTCTAGTATTGCCATGAAGCTCACAAACAATTTTCTGGCCGGCAATCTGGAGCAGGCCGTCAATATTCTGAGTTATTGACAGAATCAATTTGCCTCTCTTCTCCAGCTCTGCTAAAGCAAAATGCGCAGCATTCGGCTGCGCATCTTTTAGTATCGGGTATCTTACCTCTTTGAAGAAGTTCCAATAATATGACGGGTCTTGCATAAAGTAATTGATATCAGCATATTTTGACGGATCGTATTTAGACCATAGCCCGCCTGCGCCGCGGTAGGTGGGAATGCCGCTCTCAGCAGAAAGTCCTGCTCCTGTGAAAGCCACAAGTTGTTTTGAGTTTGATATTATTTCATGTAATTGAATAATTTTTTCTTTATTGTTCATATTAAACAGTATTTATAATAAACCGGAATTTTCGGGTGATACATTTTCTAAGGATATCTCATGATATAATATACAATTTCCATACCATAAAAAAAACGGCCTTAAGGCCGTTTCGTTAATTAGATATATTGAAATAGGGGTAAATTGAAGATTGTTATACAGATTTGGTCTTTGTCCACGTCGTACCCGGCTTTTCCAGGCTGTAGTACACCTTGATATCCTCAACCTCATCAAATATTTGCGGGACTACCTGAACCGGCATACCGATCTTTATCTCATTTTCTTTAATAGTTTCCCCGATCCATGCCAGCAGCCTGCCTCCTTCTTCAAGATCGACCACACCAACCGTGTATGGTGCCAGTTCTTCAAAACCTGTGGGAGCGGTTTCTATTTTTGTAAAGGTATGCAGGGTTCCCTTCCCACTTATTTCGTTGAATTCGAAATCAGCGCTCATACACTCTACGCAGTCAGCGCGTGGCGGGAAGGAGTGGGCGCCGCATTTTTTGCATTTTGTCGCCATAAGGCGGCCGTCTTTTAAGTACTGTGCGAAATCCGTTACCTTTGTAAAAGGTGAGAAATTGACTTTTCCGAACCATTTAAACATGCTTAATCCCTCCTCAGTATTTGAACGAATGTGTACTGCCCGATTCCACCGACATTGTGGGTAAGCCCGATATCAGCATCGGGAACCTGGCGCTCTCCTGCTTCTTCCCGGAGTTGCTTTGAGATCTCAACGGTCATGGAAACACCGGTTGTTCCTATGGGATGTCCCTTTGCCTTAAGCCCGCCGTCGACATTGACGGGTATTTTCCCGCCTATGTATGTCTGGCGGTCTTCAATAAACTTGCCGCCTTCACCTTTTTTACAGAAGCCGAGGTCTTCATAAGCCATGATTTCCGCAATGGTAAAGCAGTCATGAACCTCTGCGACTTTAATATCTGTGGGTTTTACGCCTGCCATTTCATACGCATCGGCAGCGGCTTTTTGTGCGCTTGGTATGCCGAACAAATTCGGCCTTTTCAGAACCGACATACTGGAAGTTGCACAGCCCATACCTTCCAGCCAGATGACCGGTTTTTTGCATATTTCTTTTGCTTTCTTCTCGTTTGCCAGGATAACGCATGCAGCACCGTCAGCATTGACACAGCAGTCAAATATCTGCAGGGGAGAGGCAACCGTATCCGAGTCTTTCGCTTTCTCCATTGTAATCTCTTTCTGGAAAAAAGCGTATTTGTTCTTGGCGCCATAGAAGTGATTTTTTATTGCAACATGGAGCAGTTGCTCGTGGGTAGTACCGAATTCATGCATATGCCGGTGAGCAAACATTGCATAATATCCGGGAAAGGTTGTGCCGAATATCGATTCCCACTGAACTTCACCCACTCTTCCCATCAAAGCAAGTATCTCCGGTGTTTCCAGCTCCGTCATTTTCTGGCAACCAATTACTGCCACAATGTCATGGACACCTGCCTTAATAGCCATCCACGCAGTACGAATCGCCGCACTGCCTGATGCGCAGGCAACTTCGGTCAGCCATGCCGGTTTTGGAACCAGTCCCAGATATTCCTGTATTACACCGGGAAGGGATCGCTGCTTGTGATATTCGGGAACCGACCCGATCACAGAGGCGTCAAGGTCTTTTCTCTCGATGCCGGCGTCTTCCATGGCAGTTCTGAATACTTCGAATGCCAGTTCCTGGACAGTCGCATCGCTTCTGCGCCCAAAAACACCGTGTCCAATACCAATAATTCCAACTTTACTCATTATTTTCACCTCACTATTATTAAAATTTACCGTAACCCTAACCGAAACGGGCATCGTCACCGTCACCGATTAACGAGCTTGTTTTATATATATTGTCCTCCATCAACCTTGATTACTTCGCCCGTAATATGTCGCGATCTATCAGAGCAGAAGAAAGCCACCACGTTAGCACACTCCTTCGGGTCCGCAACACGGCCTAAGACTGTTTCATCTATTGCTATGTTAAGGAAGTCGGAGGCCAAGCGGTCTTAGGAAGACA
>JAUXBV010000035.1 GCA_030619215.1 Fibrobacterota bacterium
ATTGTAATATTCAGAATAAATTTTCAATAGTATCTATTTTTTCTATAACAGTGTTTCATATAAAATATTAAATATAGTATATAATTCCGAAATATTAATTTGATTACCGTATATAAAACAACTATCTTTTTTGTTAATAAATATGTTAAGGTAGTTGGAAAGAGCATAAATGAAAAAAAATATTATTATTTGGGTTGTAATAGGTATATATAGTCTTATAGCTCAGCCAATCGATGAGTCGGTTGAATATTTCTTCCCGGATGAGGTTCCCGTTTCAAACCTTTTAGGCTGGAAGGTAGCATATGGCGACAGTTGTTATTGGAGCAATCCTGAGTATAATGACTCTCTATGGGAAGAAAACCCAGGAATCGGGTTATGGGTTATTGAAGGTAAAAGTGGAAAAGGGGTACGCTGGTATCGAAAAACGCTGTTTTTTCCTGAGCCGCTTGATTCGCTTGCTTCTCTGGCGCTGTATCAGATTGCGGTAGTCAGTGCAAATGAGATTTACTGGGATGGAAAACTGATTGCACGCAGCGGGCAGCCCGGCTTGGATAAAAAGAGCGAAAGGACGGGTTTATCCGGGCAGGTATTTCCAGTTCCCCGGTCGCTTACAACACCGGGTAAGCATGTTATTGCATTGCGGGTATCTAATTTTCACAGCATATCCGGTGTAATTCAAGCTCCTCTCCAGTTAGGATATTTTGCTAAGATTAATGAGTCTCTTTTTCGTGTTCAGGGATTGTCGATTTTTTTTGCGGGGATTTTCTTTTTAACTGCACTGTTTCATTTTGCAATCCTGCTGGGGCATGGCAACAAGTGGCCCTACGCTCTTTTCAGCGCGTTCTGCCTCTCCTGTGCCGTACATATCTTTATCAGGGGGTTGCTAAGATACTTCCAGATTGATCTTGCCCATTATTATACCCTTGCTGCGGTGAATGATATCCCATGGTTTTTGATGCTGGTACTTTTACCGGTATTCTTTCTGTTTGAATTCAGTAGTCCCTATAAGAAACGCCTTACAACGATTATTATTATTTCAGGGCTTGTGGTAGTAATCTTTCCAAGACTGGCAACCTTTGGTATTGTCCCTATTTCATGGCTTAACACCTTTGAAAGCGCCAACCGGATCAATGTCTATTTCACCATTGCTGTGTCTATTGCTGTTGCGGTATGGGCGTCGTATCATCGTAAGATAGGCAGCCTCAGTGCGTGTATCGGGCTGCTGGCATTTCTTGTCGGTGTATTTTTCAGCAGTCGTGCTAATGTTGAAAATGGCTGGGCAATCGGTTTTGCGGTGATGAATATTTTTCTTACTCTTTCACTTTCAAACCAGATGGCTTATCGCAACCGGACTCACCATGAAGCTGAACTGCGCAATGCGCGTTTGGAACTGGAACTCCTCAAGAAGCATATTCAGCCGCATTTTTTATTAAACTCGCTTAACTCAATCATTGCATGGCTTGAGGAAGATCCTCCCGTAGCTGCAAAGCTGGTTAATTCACTTGCAGACGAACTGCGTATGCTGTTGGCGTTTTCAGGGAAAAAGCTTATTCCGCTCTCGAATGAGATAGGGTTATGTAAAGCACATCTTAATGTGATGAGTTTACGGCAGGATAAGAACTTTTCCATGACAGTGGAAGGTATAAATGGAAGTGAGATGCTTCCGCCGCTGATTATTCATACCCTTGTTGAAAATGGTCTTACCCATGGTTACAGCCAAAAGGATATAGGGATTTTCAAGTTAACCTGTACACATTTGAAAAAGGGTTTAAAACTCGCTTTATTTAATGATAGCACCTGTGAACAAAAACAAAACCTGCCTGAAGATGGAACCGGACTGAAATATGTAAAGATGCGGCTGGAGGAGGCGTTTTCTTCATCATGGAAGTTTTCACATGGGCCTGTTGACGGGGGATGGGAGGCAGTAATTGAATATAAAGGAGCGACTACATGAATGTTCTTATTGTTGAAGATGAGAGGGTCGCTGCACGAAGGCTTGAGCGGTTGACAAAAGAGGTTCTAGGTGAAAGGCTGACTTCCGTGAAATGTATTGAGAGCCTGCACAGCTCAGAAGTATTTCTTTCGAAACACTCCATTGATGTCCTGCTGCTTGACCTGAACCTTAGCGGTCAGGATGGTTTTGAATTGCTGAAACGGGCGGCTGCCGAGTCATTTCAGACCATTATTGTATCAGCAAATACGGATCGGGCCATTGAAGCTTATGAATATGGGGTTCTTGATTTTGTCCCGAAACCATTTGATAAGGGGCGGTTAATCAAGGCATTTGAAAGATTGGAGCAGGTGGACACCGTAAGCGGACACATGGCAAGGATGCTGGTTGTCCGTAACCAGGGGCGGCTGCAGATAGTACCGGTAGAACAGGTGAATTACCTGCAGGGTGCAGGGGATTACGTGGAAATTCATTTACTGGACGGCAGCTACCTTCTTCATAGTAAATCCCTGGAGGCATTAATAAGGATACTACCTGATTCATTTGTAAGAATACATAAGTCATATATTACAGACCTGAACAGAATTACCCATCTTCGGATTTACGGTGGGGGGAAATACGAATGTGAATTAAATGACGGCACGATTTTGCCCGTGAGCCGTACACGCTACAAAGAACTGATTGGATTTCTTGAGCCGGAAAAATAGATTCTTAGTATGTTAATGTGTTAAAACAGCGGTTTTTCTATACTATTGTGTTTTATACCGAATGATAGTGCATTTTACAGATAGAGCATTGATTTACCCGTTATTTTTCCATTAGTTTTAATTTAATATAGTTTTAACAATATTATGGGGTAAAAATATGAATAGGCATTATATCACAATGTTAATGTACTGTTTATTATTATGCTGTTTTGCGTTTGGCCAAATAGACACAACAGATACAGGCGGGAATAAAGACGCGGCTGTTCAATCTCCTTCTGAAGAGGCGGCCGTTGGCCTGGAAACTGATCAGGTTCAAAAAAAGGATAAAGCGAGTTCGCCCCCGGCTCAGGATATGGCCTATAAAAAAGAAGGTTTCACTGATGTTGAAGGCCTTCGTAAAGACGCGGAAATCCTTCGAGAACAGGCAAAAAGGCTTTATGAAAAAGCAAAGGATATCAGAAGCGGGTCTGATGATGTAGACGATGTTATTGAAGACCTGGAAGATAATGCGGACGATCTGGAAGATGAAGCTGAGGAGCTTCTAAAGCAGGCCGGCAGACTGCAGACCTGTATAAAGCTTTCTGAGGATGCGGATGAGCTTCTCAAAATTGATAGTTTACAGGTAGGTAGTGATACAATTTCCCTGGAAGATAACCTGAAAGAACAGAAGATGCTGATGCTTAAGATGCGCAACAGTGCTGATGAGCTTCTAATAAAAGCAAAAAAAATCTCTGTCAGTGTTCGGGAAATGAAAGAGGGAACGGATGAAAAAAGCGACTTGTCCGATAAACTTGAGGATAAGGCGGAAGCTTTGGAGGAAAAAGCAGAGGAGTTGGAAGAGATGGCTGATGAGCTTGAAGAGGAGCAGAATACGCTCTCTCTGTCAACTCGCTTTCCCTTTCAATTCGGGCATCAGCTGCGCTTCACCTCAGTTCCTCCTTACAATGATAAAGACCCCCATTTGCTATTATTGAGCGGGCTGAATTTTTCGTTCTATATTAAAGATTTTTTGAGTATCGGGGCTGAAGATATTACTCTCCGGTTCAGTAAGACAATGTATGGGAGACGCACTGCAATTTCCGCTTCCCCGATAGTCGCGTTTTCCTTCTTTGCTGCCGGGAGGTTTGAATTCGGTGTGGGTATGGGTACGGCAATACAGGGGCAGGTGGGTGGCGATAAAAGCTACGATATCGCTTTAGCTCCCTTTATTAAACTTTTCAATGAGAACTGGGTGACAAAACGTTTTTCATTGGGACCTGTTACAAAGTTCAATTTTCTTGCAAAGGGTGATTTGTTTACCCGGTCTATTCCCTTTGATCAAGCTAAAGTATTACCCGAGAAAGCATGGTGGTTTGATTTCGGTGTAACCTATGCATTCCATTTTTAGCAAGGTAGTTATAATGAAATGTAAAATACTGTTGGTAATCATTGCCTTTTCTTTTATCATTGGGTGTACCTTTAATATTAAAGAGCAGTCAAAGGAGGTTACTGTAACAAGCTCTACTGTTGGTTTAACGGAAGTATCTTTTAACGAAGAGCTGCTTGAGGACAACAATATTAACGTTCAGGGAATTGAAGGAAAAAGCATTATTATAACTACCCATGCACGTATGCTCATGCTCAATGAAGGTGATGATGACCTGGATGACCTTCAATTAACAATTGACCAAAAGGGGAAAATCAGCTACTCTTATGAAGGTGATAATTGGGCATGCATAACGATCGGCAAAATATCAATGGATATTGATAAAACCGTTGACCTTGATTTCGAGTCCGTCAGCGGGGATATAAAAATCATGGATATGGAGAGCTTCCTTACCCTCAAGACTGTAAGCGGGAGTTGCAATATCGAAACAAATGAAGGCTGCAAAGTGAAGACCTCCAGCGGCGATGTTAAACTAAGCGTAGGTTACGACTCTCTTATTGATACAACTGACCTGTATGTAAAGACCGTAAGCGGTGATGTTGATATGTTTCTTCCCAATGACACTCTTGCATATACCATTACTGTTTGTGAAATTACACTAAAAACAACCAGTGGCGATGTGACAATTACGGTACCGGAAGGTTTTACCGCGAATCTGAATTTCAGTACCACCAGCTGCGATAAGAAAATCTCCTCATCATTTATTGATAACAGCGGAAGCAGTAATATTATTAAATGTACTACCACCAGTGGCGATTTAAAAATAAAGACCTATAGTAAGTAACCTGCACTATTTATTCCATATTATATTTAATGTTTGTTTTATGTTTGGTATGTAATATTAATCCTTGTTCATACGTATTTTTGAACTGGTTTGTATTATTATTTGGATTTATACGGTATTATAAAATTTTTTAAACGAGGGAGAACAAGTAATGGTTGAATTATTAGCGACAAAATTCAATGAGGGCGGGCCCTTTATGTGGATTATTCTCGTGGTTCTGGCTGTTGCATGCGCAATTGTCATAGAACGCCTCATTTTTTACTTCATACTATGCAATGTAAACGGTGCAAAGCTTATGGCTGATGTAGCGAAGTCGCTCAATAACGATAAGGTTGATGAAGCAAAAAAAATCGCCGGCCGCAGAAAGGCGCCGGTCAATAAACTGTTTCAGGTGGCATTGGAGCGGTTCGGGCAGGGAATGAGTATTGATGATATTCAGGAGGGTGTTGATGAAGCTGCGATAAAGGAGATCCCGAAGATGTCCCAGCGGCTTAACTATCTTTCGCTGTTTGCAAATATCGCGACCCTGCTGGGCCTGCTAGGCACCATAGCAGGGCTGCAGGTGTCATTTTCCTCCCTTGTCGCAGTCGAAGCCGCAAAGAAGGCAACAATGCTTGCACAGGGGATTTCCCAGGCAATGAACACAACCGCATTCGGTTTGATTGTTGCCGTACCCTGCATGATTCTCTATACGATGCTTTTTAATAAGCAGCAGGCCCTTACCAAGGATCTTGACGAGTCAGTAGTCAGGCTTTTGAACTTTATGAAGAAGAAAAAAGCTTAGGAAGATTGGAGTAATGGAGTGGTGGAGTATTGGAGTAATGGAAAAAAACTATAAATTTCCAACACTCCAGCGCTCCAGTAGAGGTTTTTATTAATGAATTTAGCATTTTCCAAACGAAATTCCGCACCGTCGGAAGTAGCGTCTGATACCATTGACATAGACGTTACTCCGGTTATGAATATGTTCATTATTCTTATACCGTTCCTTGTGTCAGTTGCTGTATTTACCCATTTAACAATCATTGAATTCTCTCTACCGCCCAATGTCGGTATGGGGCTGGATACTTCAGAAGGTAAACCCAAGTTAAAAATGACTGTTGTAGTAACATCCGATTACCTGGCAATTACCCATGGCGATGCAATGCTCGATTCTATCCCGATAGTAAATGGTGAGTATGACTATACATTGCTATTCAAAAAGCTCTCAATTCACCGAAAGGAGAGTGACATTAAGAATGAGGTAATTGTTGCCGTAAGAGACGCCATCAGGTTTAAACATGTAGTAAAGGTCATGGACCGGTGTCGGGGCGCCGGTTTTGAAAAGGTCGGCCTCTCAAGCGCTCCTGAAGAAACGGAAAGTCTGTAGGTATATGAAGAGCCCGCTATCATTTATTAAAGGACGGGACACGGACGGTGTTATGGGCACCTTCCGCCCGCAGCTTACATCGCTTATTGATGTTATGACTATATTACTGGTTTTTTTAATAAAGAGTTTTTCTGTTGAAGGAAATTTGATAACCCCATCCCCTGATCTGGAGCTTCCGATTTCGACCTCTGAGAAGCCCCCTAAGCCGATGTGCTCGTTGATAATTACAAAATCATCTGTCCTTTCCGAAGAAGATAAAATTGCAGAGATTGACCAGTTTAAGGATAATGATTCTTTATTGATACCTCTTCTTTACGATTGGATGACTATTCAGAAAGCAAAGTGTGTTGATAAAGAACGGGCGAAAGAGGTTCTAATCCAATCGGATCGTGATGTTGAGTTTAATGTCATTAAAAGGGTGATGTTTACCTGCAGCAAGGCCGGCTTTTCCGATTTTTCCGTTTTAGTGCTGGAAGAGGAATAGCAATGCCTTCAACCCAACACACGTCAATACTTAAAACCTATGAGATATATGTTCCCGGGGGAATCCCTTTTGTAGAGATTTTATTTAAGGTTATTTTTCTGCTGGTACTCTCCCTGTTTATTGGATTCGGGCTTTACCTTAACAGTATTGAACCACTGCACCAGGAGATATCGGAAAAGATTGACAGAATTAAAACCCGGTTTTTGATTCAGGAGAAGAAGAAAGTCGTTGAGGAAAAGCCCAAGAAAAAGAAAATAAAAAAAAAGAAATCTGAAAAAAAACCTGAAAAGCCCATTGACCTTACTAAAAAGCCATTATTAAAGCAAAAAGTTGACGATATCAAGCCGACAGTTACAACTACCAGAAAAAAGGTAAGAAGGGTGTACGGTTTGAAAAGGGTCTATTCAAAAGGGATCGGTGCAGGAGGCAGTTTGGCCAATGCTGTTGTGGGTAAGCTTGGCAACACACTGGAAAAGGAAGTGGACACTGTTACAGCAACAAAAGAGGAGGTTATTAAAGGTGAAGTGGTATCCACCACAACGGTAACCACTGCACCACGTTTCAAGAGGCGTGTTAAGCCTGAATACACACAGGAGATGCTGGATAATGAAGTTGAGGGCGTTATCAAGGTAAAGGTGCTCGTTGATGTTGATGGAAGAATAAAAAAGGCAATAGCCCTTAATGACCTGGGATTTGGATCGAAGGAAATCGCTGTTAAGGCATGTTTTAAAATGCTCTTTGAGCCGGCAAAGCGTGGGGATGTGCCGGTTGCCGTGTGGATTATTATTCCTATTAAATTCGTTTTACTTGGATAAAGGTATTGAAATGGAGATGCTTGTGTTGATACGTAAGATAATTATTCTTATAGCTGGTTTCGGTGTGCTTAACTTTGGTATCGGTCAGGAGAAGGTCGGTACAATAGCTGAGGAACCTGTTAGTACAGATTCTGTTGCTCCCGTTTTACATGATACACTATCGATTAAAAAAGGGAGTGAAAAGCCTTCAACGGATACAATTACAAAGGCAGAAACTCCTGCTGCTAAAGATACCGTAATTGAGTTAGAAGCTGTAGTTACTGAAACCGTTGCTCCAGTTGATTCTTCTAAGGTAAGCGACAGTGGTGCAACGATAGAATTACCCGGTGATGACGATATCATTATGGTTGACGGGGAGGAGCCAGTGGTTGAAGGGGACAGCCTGGTAGATACCTTGCCCCCGATTGAAACAATGCCTGAGCTGAAGGAGTTTGTTGAGGCGGAATATCCGGAGGAAATCTATAAGCGGGGGATTGAAGGCTCCGTTCTGATGGAGCTTATTGTCAGTGACAGTGGTATTGTGGACAGCGTTTCCCTTATTAAAGGTATACACCCGATTCTTGACAGCAGCGCCATGAAAGCAGCGAGGCAATTTGTTTTTACACCGGCAATGGCAGGCGGGGAAAATGTAGCGGTACTTATTCGGTACGAGTATCATTTTGAATTGAAAGAGATTGTGAAGAAGGTTGAGAAGTATGTCAATTTCAGCGGGGTGCTTATTGAACGGGGAACGAAAAAACCAATAGCAGATGCAATGGTAGTTATACATTTTATCGATACGCTCTCGGATACGACCCTTCCCGTACCTTTCAGTGTTTATCTCAATAAACTTGGGACATTTGAGGGCCAGTACCTTGAAGAGAACCGGCTTGTTTCCATAACCGATTCGCTGGGACAGTTCAGTTTTTATTCGCTTCCCTTGGGTAACATTGAGATCACTGCACCACTTCCCGGGTACGAGAAGTTTAAAGAACAGGAATATATTTCAGCTGACGAAGCTTTGGAAGTTAACTATTACATTCGCCGGATTTCCTATTCCGATTATGAGATTGTCGTATATGGCAAAACGGAAAAGAAAGAGGTAAGCCGCCGCAAGCTGACTATCAATGAAGTAAAAAAAATCCCGGGACTTGGCGGTGATGCAGTAAAGGTAGTTCAGGCGCTGCCTGGTGTGGCAAGGCCGACAATGGGAAGCGGGCAGGTTATTGTAAGAGGCGCTCCGACATGGGATTCGCAGTTTTATCTGGACGGTATCCCGATCCCCCAGCTTTATCATTTTGGAGGAATAAAATCCACCTATAATTCGGAAGCGCTGGAATCGGTTGATTTCTATCCGGGCGGATTTGGCACCAGATATGGCAATAGTATTGCAGGTATTGTTGAAATTACCGGGCGCGCACCAAAAAAGGACCGGTTTCATGGCTATCTTGACGGAAGCTTCCAGGATCTTACTTTTTTAGTTGAAGGGCCGGTAAACAGTAAGTTGTCTGTTATGGGTGCTGCCCGGAGGAGTATTGCCGGTGATATTCTCAGTTATGTATTTGAGAATTCGGATCTGAACATGCCGTTTACAATCTCTCCTTTTTACTGGGACTATCAGATGAGGGTGGATTATGATGTAAATAAAGAGCACCATTTATACCTGACCGGATTTGGGTCTAAGGATAAAATGGTGCTTATTTACCCCTCGATTCAGGGTGGCAGTGAAGAGGTAGATGAATTTACCGACAGGATGCGGCATATGGTTCAATTCCATATGGGTATTTTAGGGCACGACTGGCAGATAACTGATAAATTAAAAAACCGGCTGCGTTTTTCCCTGTTAGGTGGAAAATACCTTACCTCCATTTTCGGTTTTATGAAATGGACAGGTGACTATTTCAGGACTACCATAAGAAATGAACTGGCTTTTAACATTTCCGAAAAACTTATTGCTAATTTCGGCATTGACGCGCTCTGGGAAACCGATGATATGATTCTCATGATACCGGATGCTTTTGGTGTTATAGCTAAGGATACCATTAACAACTGGAAATTCGGCGATGTGGCCGCGTATGTAAATTTTGAGTGGAAGCCTTTTGAACAGCTTCAAATCATCCCCGGCCTACGGTATGATTATTTCCGGGAGCTTTTGTATGACGGCTCAGTTGTTCCGGAGTTCTGGGAGTATAAAGATTTTGACAATTCCCGGGGAATTTCGGGCGACCCGTCTATACGGGTGACAACGCGGTATGATTTCGTAAAAGACCATACTGCCAAATTTGCCATAGGAAACTACAACCAAACCCCGCAGCCGGGAGGGCAGGTTATCCATGAAAAATGGGGAGAGCCCCAAATGCCCTCAACAAAGGCCCGGCATATTGTTTTCGGCCATGAGTGGCAGATAACCGATTTGATCCGTTCCGATATTCAGTTCTATTTCAACAAACAGTGGGATATTCCCAGGCAGGCGTCCAGGAAGGACCTTGTAACCAACGCGGATAAGAAATGGTATGACGACGGTGAAGGAAAGATGAGGGGGCTGGAGGTCATGCTTCGCCACGACCAGGGAGAACGCTTTTTCGGCTGGCTTGCGTACACACTTTCCCTGAGCGAGAGATGGAACCCAAATGAGGGAAAGTGGGAGTTGTTCAGGGACGATGAAACTCACCATATACAGGCCCTGGGCAGTTTCCGGCTCAGGCGCAGCTGGGATATCGGGTTCAGAGCTCGTTACGTGACAGGAAAACCAATCACGCCTGTTATCGGCGCCTACGAAGATGCGGAGTTTAACCAGTTTATACCGGAATATGGGGATAAAAATTCTAAACGCCTGGATCCGTTTTTTCAGCTTGACCTGCGCGTTGACAAGAAATTTGTATTTGATAAGTGGATATTTTCTCTCTATCTTGACATGCAGAACGTCAGCTATTTCGTATATAAGAGCCCGGAGTTTGAAGTGTATAACTATGATTATTCCGATAAGCAGACGGCCAGTTATATCTTTTTCCCCGCTTTTGGAATTAAAGCGGAATTTTAGCGGGTAAAAATTAAAGGAGGCACTATAATGAATGTTCAAAAACTTCTGTTACCAGCGGCAGTGTTGTTGTTTTTGTTAAGCTGTGGAGAATTCCCTACCAGCTATAACAGAATAGACCATGACAGAGTCAGGCTGATAGATTTTATTTATGAACCGGCTGAAGCAGCTCCGGGAGACAGTGTTATGCTGACTGCAATTTTTGCAGGCAAGGAGTTTGATTCAATTACATGGCAGGCTGCTTTTGATATTATTCAGGATCCATACGGTACGGATACCGCTCTGGACATCGGCCCTCTTTCATATATTACAATACAGAGCAATGATTTTTCTCCGAATACCTATACCGCAACAATAAAATTTAAAATCCCTGACAGCGTTATGTACACAACCAGTTTTATTCAGGATGAAATAGTTGATTCTGTGGTGCAGATGATATCCGGCGATATCGGTGATATCGGTATTACCATTACCAGGGAAATGCTTGTCTATATGCTGGAGTATTATTGTGATAACGCACCGGTGTGGGATTCATTGATGAATTTTGAAGGGCTTATTCAAAGCGGTTATGATACCAGCGAAGCTTTAGCAATAATTCATGAAACAGACAGCACACTTCTGGCTAATGATCCTTTTTATGAACTCTATAAAGCAGGAGTAAAAGAAAACCTGCCTGCATTGGTACAACTTTTTTCAATAAAGATCAGAATATTTGCACAACCCCTTGGAGGGTATGAAGTAAGGAGTAATTATGTTGTCAGATATAACAGTAAACTGACTGGACTGTCGGGTGTTCCCATTTATGAGAATACCAATCCGCAGGTCGGATTTGTAGGGATTTACAAAGTTAAGGGGGCGGATCTCGCGTCCTTTGATACGACGATTCATGACCAGGAGTACGAGCTGTTTCAACTCTTCGGACCTGCGGACAGCACTGACTCTATTACAACCATAGTGATTGAAAAGGGATACACCTACTTTTTTACCGCGTCAAGCAGCGGCTTGGATTCCGCCATCAGCCTGGATTTTGCATTCCAGCAGAAGCCCGCCAATGCAACAGAGACACATTTTTTCATGTGGTACTTTCAGCATGATTCCAGTGAGATCGAAGGCGTTGACGCGTATGATTTTTTGAAGATATCCAACGATAACAGCCCTACAATAGTTATAACTCCCCCCGAGGATAAGAGAGTAAAATCATTTGTACTGTGGGTTGAAGTGTGGGATTACTTTCTTAATGAGATGACACGGCCTATGGCCTCTTCGGTGAAAGAGGTCAGGGGGAAATTTAGTTATTCAGAGGAATTTTAAGAATACTAAAAATAAGAGATGTAATTTAATAAAACCTTGCTTATAAAAAAGATATTTTCCACACTTATTTAAGGAGCATCATCAATGCCAAAGCACTCTTATTACTTCATGTCAATATTTTTACTGCTCTCCATAAATCTTTTAGTAGCAGAAAACGAAATAAACAAATTCCCCAGCCCAAGTAAGCTCGCTTATTTGTTAACACAACCGGTTGAGTCGCAAAATATGGGAAATACAAAACCTGCTTCAAACTTTCGGAAAAATGAAAATTATATGGCTATGAAAAAAGGTCGCAATATGGCTATTGCAGGTACCATTCTCTTTTTCAGCGGGGTAGCTATTGAGTGGCCGTTATTATATCCCTGGGCAAGAGAAGTTAACAAGAAAGTTATGGAGACAGACAACCCTGATTCAATAGATACTGAAGAATCGTTATTACTTCTCGCTGCGAGTATCCCCATAGGAGCGATGGAGATCGCCGGGCCGCTGATTGCCTGTATTGGAGCGGCAAAATCCACAAATGCACTCAGACTGGCAGGGCTCACGAAATCCCGTTCTACCCATGTGTGGAAGCCATATATAGTCGGATGGGTATTGGGAGGAGCAGGCACAATTATTGGATTCGCTGGCGGTCTTGCCGGGGATCAGGGTATTATTGATGTGGGAACAGGTTTTAGTATCGGCCAGGATGTTGCCTGGAGTGTTGCGACTATCTGGGCGTTGATAGAATCGGTAAAAAATTATAAAACTGCTGCTTCAACTACCGGCAGCAATATCCGCTTTATTCCCTATGGTTCTGTAAATGGCGCCGGAGGTTTTGCGCTGTGTGTTGATTTCTAGAGATAATTTTTTGGTTTGCTTATGGCATCTTATAAACAATCGAGTTTATATTCATCCCCGCGCCTACCGAGG
>JAUXBV010000036.1 GCA_030619215.1 Fibrobacterota bacterium
CATCTTTAAAAGTTAAGGGCGACCTCATTTCATCTTTAGAGCACAATGTAGAATCACCGATTGGCGGGAGGGGAAAGGGTGAGATATTTATAGATTATTCCGTTACATCAGAGGGCTGGCATTTTCATAAAGCCCATGTGTTTATCCCAAAGGCATCACTTACAATTAAAACTTTTGTTCCAGATGACGTTAAGAATGTGACACTCAAAATTAATCTGGACAATCAACAGAGACTACATGTATCCATAAAAGGAAGGATTGACAAAAGACCGGTCAATATTATTTCGTCACATGTCATTCCCGAAGGATTCGAACCTCTGATGTTCGGGCCTGTTAACTGCGGTGTCTTACAGATGAGAACGCCCGAAAAGGGGATAGATGTATTTGTACTGGGTTTTATGGAAAGGAAAAAGGGATATACTGCTGATATTGAATTCGCACCGCGCAAGCCTTTTAATGCATTTACCGTTTCCGGTCCGGCGGATAAACCAAAAATAACAGGTACCCTGATATTACGGAGCCTGGAGTTCACGTTCCCCCTTGTTGAAGATGCTCCATTCCCGGAAAATATTATCTGGGATATGGATGTCCGCACGGGAAACAGAAAGGTTCTCTATTTCTATAATGTCGGCGGTAAAAGGCGGCGGTTGATACGCTTTGCAGAGTGTTATCCGGACCCGTCTTCAACACTCGTCAAAGTACGGGGAAGCTTTGCTGACGGATCATTCAAGATGCTTGGCAAAATACGATCCTATAGGGGATATATTTTTTATGGAAGAAATTTCAACAGAAATTTTAAGGTGGGCGTGGATTTCGTACCTCAGAAAACAGAGGATGGCAGGGAATATGATAATATGCCGGTTATATGGGGAAGTGCAGAGGCATTTTCCGATACGAGCCGTTTTGATCGAATTAAAGTAACGTTACTGACCCGCGATAAAAACACCGGTGCCCTGCAGGAAAAAGGAAGATTTAATGATATTACTTTCCGGGTCTCTTCAGATTATAAAGAGATCCCAGGTGAAGCTGAGATGGAGTTTATCGCGAAGCCGGGCTCGAATTCATCACTTTTCAGAAGGTTAGGAAGAAAGCCGGCGAGATGGTGTCAAGTTTCGGGGATCAGTATCTAAACAGGTATTTACTGCAGCGACTGGAAAGAAGACTGGCAAGAAGATTAGGACTTGATGTTGTCAGCTTGGAAACATCTATTGCGTCTAATTATTTTAATTACTTTTATAATAATCCGGATCACCTGGGTGACCTGGCTGAAAAGTGGGATTATCTCGCTTTTGCAAATATCGGCGTTACGGTAGGAAGATATTTTTTAAGGGACAGAATATTTCTTAAGTGGAGAACAGAGTTAATTCCCAATAACTTAGTATTGACACCTGAGCATAATATTGGTTTTGAATATCAACCGATTGAATACTTTTGGCTTGATTTCAACTATGGATTTTACAAGGATGAAGACGTCCTTGTTAATAATCCAAAGTTGCTTATGCAGCTTAGACTCCCAATCGGCAGGTTTCGTAAGGTATTTGACTTTTAATTGGATATAATAAAATTTATCTTTTGGGTTAACGTAATAATTTTTAATAACTACAATTTGTTTATTATGATTATGGAGAATTAATGTATAAGCAACCCATAGCAACGCTTATTTTTTTACTGGTTCTATTTACGGATTCTTTTTCAAAAATTCTGGATACACTCGTTATTGAGGGCCTTGATATAAATAAGCCTCATGTTGTTCTGAATAATATTTCTCTTCAAAAAGGATCAGCATTTACCGCTATTGACGTCCAAAAAGCCGTTAAGTCATTATATCGCCTCGGATTATTCAAAGATATAGAGGTTCATATTTTAACTGAAACTGATACATCCGCGTCTCTTATGCTAAAGATTACGGAAAATCCTATTTGTGAATCCATTGAATTTATGGGCTATAAAAAGCTGAAGCAGAAGGAGCTGGAGGAGAAGATAACCCTGAACAAGGGTCAGGTAATCAGTGACGCCCTGGTGCATGAGAATATTAATCTCCTTAGGCATGCCTATTCCGAAGAGGGATTTTTACTTGCTGATGTTACCTGTGAGCTCATAGAGACAAAGGTGCCCGGGAATGTAATTGTTAAATTTGTTATTAAAGAGGGGAAAAAGATCAGAGTTAAAAATATTACATTCAGTGGAAATAAGGTCGTTAAAACAAAAAAGCTGAAAAGGAAGTTTAAGACAAAGCAGAAGCGATTTTTCGGCACAGGAGAGTTCAATAAAGATTTATACCGGAAACACCTTGATTCTCTTATGTTTTATTATTACGACCAGGGATACCTGGATGCCAAGATTGTTAGTGACAGTGTCTGGTATGCGGAAAATGTGCGAGACATTTTTATTGATATTAAGCTGCAGGAAGGAAAAAGGTATTATGCGGGGGATTTTTTCTTTACCGGCAATACAGTTTTAGAAGAGGAGGCCCTGGAAAGCCGTATTGCGATGAAAAAGGGGAAGCCTTTTAATAAAACCAAGTTTGAAATGACAAAGATGTTAATCTCCAATGCATATCGTGAGGAGGGATATCTTTGGATTCAGATAGAGGAACAGAACCAGTATAGAAATGATACTATTGACGTGACGTTTAATATTGTTGAAGGCCGGCCCGCCATTGTTCGGAAGGTTGATATCAAAGGGAATGATAAAACACGCGAGAAGGTGATACGCAGGGAATTGCGCATTTATCCGGGGCAGAAATATAAGCAGTCACGAATGGAGAGAAGCATCAGGGAAATCATGCAGCTCAATTACTTTGATAATGTGAGCCCTGACCTTCGGCCCAACGATGACGGAACAATAGACCTTGTTTACACGGTGAGAGAGAAGGAGAATATCGGGCAATTCTCAGCGGGGGTAATGTACAGCCAGGTCGATAAACTCGGTGGAAATTTTAATATTGTCATTCCTAATTTTCGGGGGGCGGGACAACAGCTTGATGCTAGTGTTGAATATTCCAAGTATAGAAAAAGTTATTCACTAGGTTTTCTGGAGCCATGGATTTTTGATACGCCGACCTCTTTTTCAATTCGCGGCTTCTACAGTAAATTTGAAAATCCATATTACAATTATCAATATCATAGCGTAGGTATTGAGCTGGGAAGCGGAAGACGGTTGAAATGGCCGGATGATTATTTCCGTGCATTTGTTAAATACCGCCTCAGTTTTGAAGAAGATATCAGGCCTGTTGAAGGAGATATAGGTAACCTTACTTTATTAAAAGAAGGAATACTAAGCAGGTTGTCTTTGTTAATAGAAAGAAATGATACTGATATCCCCAATTTTCCTAACAGAGGGTCAATCCTCTCGTTAAATACCTATGTGGCAGGAATTGGGGGTGATTATAATTTTGTTAAGGGAATCGTCGGGTATGACTGGTATTTCCCTCTATTCTGGAAAGTTATTCTGGGAATGAAGTCAAAATTTGGATTAATCAGCTCTATTGGCGACAGGGGAAAAATTGCCCGCTCAGACCTGTTTGCCGCGGGAGGCACCTATTATGATTTCCAGATAAGAGGGTATACTGAAGGCGCATTTGGCAGGTGGAGTAACCATGGACTCTCAGGGCTTACCTTTTCCGGCGAGATTCGCTTCCCCATTCTTGAACAACAGTTATATCTTGCAGCTTTCGGAGATTTGGGTAATGTATGGGATGATCTTGCAGAGATAGATATTGCAGATATGTACCCGGGGGTTGGTTTTGGATTCAGGCTCATGCTGCCGATGATCGGCCTTCTTGGGTTCGATTTTGCATGGGGTTTAAAGGATCCCAATGATCCCCATTTTGGAGGAGATCCGAGTGGGTTTATTCCTCATTTTCTTATGAATAGAGGTTTTTAACTTTTTATAATAAGCTATGTTATATTTTAGTAAGTTCATTTCTTCGTTATGCTAAAGCACAAGGTACAAATTTACCCAGTGCCCTTTAGGGTATTTATATAACATTATGTAAAAGCAGAAAGTCTATTTCCATAGCCTTCTGCTTAACATACTGTTATATTTTAGTAAGTTCATTTCATCTTTTTATCATAATATTGAAAAAAGGAGAACGTATATGAGTAAACCGTTATGTGGTTCAAAGTGCCTCTTGATAGTACTTGGCATTGTATTCTTCAGTTTTGCAGAGCTAAAGATTGGCTATATTAATTCTGACAGAATAATAAATGAATACCAGGGTACAAAGGAAGCTCAGGAAAAATTCAACAAGGAAGTAGCGAAATGGGAGCAGGAAGCATCAGAGCGCCAGAAGGAAATAAAAACTAAGAAAGAACAGTTGGATAAACAGAGCCTGCTCTTAAGCTCTGAGCGTAAAAAGGAGTTAGAGAGTCAATTGGAGCAGGAGTTGATAGAATATAATAAATTTCTGCAGGAGAAATTCGGCCAGCAGGGAGATGCTGTTAAAAAAAATGAAGAACTGTTAAAGCCAATTATGGAGAAAGTAAATAAAATACTCGAAAAAATTGCTAAAGATGAGAATTATGATTTTATATTTGATGGACGGTACAGTTTGGCTTATGCGAAGAAAGCCTATGATATAACAGAAAAAGTTATTCTGATCCTTAACAAAGAGCAGTAGATATTGTGAAGCTTTCGGAAATAGCACTCCTTCTTAATTGCAGTGTTCCTGATGAAGTGGCAGGTAAGGAGATTACCGGCATTACATCCGTTGATCAAGCTGATGATACAAGTATAACCTTTCTATCTGATGCGAAAATTAAGGATGTTGCAGCTTCAAGCAATGCTACTGTTATAATTGTAAAGAAAGGTACACTCATCAACGGCAAGATAAACCTTGAGGTTGACGATCCTTATTTGGGTTATGCCAAAGTAGCACAACTGTTTGAAGATACGACTCCTCTTTTTGAAGGCCCTGTTCATCCATCTGCAATTGTTGATCCCTCTTCAAGGATTGATCCGTCAGTATTTATTGGCCCGGGGAGTGTTGTAGGGAAGGAATGCCTGATAGGGGAGAATACCATTGTCGGAGCCCGTTGTGTTATAGAAAACAACTCCAGGATTGGTTCGGACTGCCGTATAGATTCAGGTGTTATTATCCGCAGGGATACGATTATCGGCAATCGCGTCATTATTCAGTCGGGCGCGGTTATCGGCAGCGAGGGTTTTGGAAATGCGATGGAAAACGGTAAATTTGTCCGTATTCCCTGTTTTGGAAATGTTGTCATTGAGGATGAAGCTGAGATCGGTGCGAATGTTACGGTAGACCGGGGAAATTTTAAACCTACTATAATCCGGAGAGGCGCACGTATCGATAATCTTGTCCAGGTTGCCCATAATGTAGAAGTTGGTGAGGATTCGGCAATAGCGGGACAGGCAGGCATTTCAGGAAGTACCAGGATTGGCAAGGGCGTATTGATTGCAGGCCAGGCGGGATTAGTTGGACACATTGAGATCGGTGACGGGGCATTCATTGGCGCCAAGGCCGGTGTCAGTAAAAGTGTTAAGCCCGGCGAAAAGGTTACGGGCTACCCGGCGCGCGACCTGATGAAAATGCGCCGGATTGAGGCTGCTCAACTATACCTTCCTGAAATGAAAAGGGAATTGAGAAAAATAAGGAAAGAAATAGAGGAACTGAAAGATTTACAAAAGAATAATAAATAAGTTTTCAAAAGGCGGATTTTTCATATGGCGTTACAACAAACCATAAAGAAGCCTGGTACATTAACGGGGACAGGACTGCATACAGCGGCACATGCTAAGATAACGATAAATCCTGCCCCGGAGAATTACGGCATTCGCTTTGTGCGGAACGATTTGGACGGCTACCCCGAGATCATTGCCGACATCGATAACGTTGTCGACAATTCGAGAGGTACTGCCATAGGTCAAGATGACGTTGTTATTTATTCTATTGAACATATCATGTCTGCTTTTGCGGGGCTGGGTATTGATAACTGCAGGGTCGAGGTTAACGCCCAGGAAATTCCCCTTATGGATGGCAGTGCACTGCCTTTTGTCGAGCTTATTAAACGGGTCGGCATAAAAGAACAGGCAGCGCAGCGTGAGTTCCTGGTAATTGACAAACCGATGTGGCTTTACAATAAAGATGATATTGCGTTAAGTGTGTTTCCTGCCAACCATTTCCATATCACCCTGATGGTAGATTATAATCATCCTGCCATTGGTGCGCAGCATACAACACTTTTCAGCCTCGACGATTATGCAAAGGACTTTGCTCCGGCCAGGACATTCTGTTTCCTCTCAGAAATTGAAAAGCTGCGGGAGCAGGGTCTTATAAAGGGCGGTACTATTGACAGTGCTGTTGTTGTGCAGGATATCCCGCTTTCAGAAGAACATCTGCAGTATATTTGTAAACTTTTCAATGAGACCCGTCCTTTAAAAGAGGGGAAAAATGGCTTTCTTAATAATACAAAACTGCTTTTTCCAAACGAGTTATGCAGGCATAAGGCAGTTGACTTAATCGGTGACCTCTACCTGCTCGGCAAGCCGATTTGCGGACACGTCCTGGGTGCACGTACCGGACATGCCGCGAATATTGAGCTTGCAAAAAAGATACGCGCATACATAAAAAAGCGGGATAGTGAAAAGAGTAAAAAAGGAGGGGCGCCCATTATTGACTATAATGAAATACTGGAAATTCTGCCTCATAGATACCCATTTCTTCTTGTTGACAGTGTTATCTCTATTGAGCCTGATAAGAGGATTACCGCAATTAAAAATGTCACCTTCAATGACAATTTCTTTCAGGGACATTTCCCGGGGAACCCGGTAATGCCGGGAGTATTACAGGTCGAGGCAATGGCGCAGGCCGGTGGAATAATGGCTTTTTATGGAAAGAAAAACCCTAAAGAGGATAGAATCCTTTTTATGGGTATCGATAAAGCTCGTTTCAGAGGCCGTGTAGTACCTGGTGATTGCCTGAGGATGGAAATCGAAATGCTCCAGCGCAGGAAGAGCTCGATGCGATTCGCCGGTAAATGTTATGTTAAGGACCATCTTGTCTGTGAAGCTGAATTAATGGCTATGATTGGTTAAAAATAATATAGAAAGGCTCCTGTTTACTTATGGCTGTTACGATCCACCCTACCGCACTGGTTAATTCAAAAGCCGAGCTCGGCGAAAATGTATATGTCGGCCCATTCTCCATTATTGAGAAAAATAGCGTTATAGGAGATGGATCCCGGATCGTCTCAAATGTTTTAATAGGCGAAAATACCATAATAGGGAAAAACTGTAACATATTTCATGGCGCTGTAATTGGGACGATTGCTCAGGATCTTAAATATAAAGGCGAAGAGGCATGGCTTAAGATAGGGGATAATAACATTTTTAGGGAATATTGCACGATCAACCGTGGCACAATAGCGAATGGAAAGACAGTCATTGGAAACAACTGCGCTTTTCTTGCCTATTGTCATGTCGGACATGATTGCATTATAGGGAATAATGTTATCGCATCAAACACTCTCAATATAGGCGGCCATGTCACAGTAGGAAATAATGTAGGATTTGGCGGTGTTGCGGCAGTACACCAATTCTGTAAAGTTGGAGATTTCGCTTATATTGGCGCATACGCAAAAGTCGTTAAGGATATAATCCCGTTTGCGCTTGTGGGCGGGGAAGTTGGCTCATTGAAGATCGTCGGAATTAATAAGGTTGGTCTTGAGCGCAATGGCTTTGATAGTAAACGGCGAAGAAAGATCATTAATTCATATAAAATCCTTTTTCAGGGTGATGGGACTGTTCAGGAGAGCATTGAGAAACTTTCTAAAGAGTTTCCCGGTGATGAGGATATAATATCAATTGTTAATTTTATAAAAAATTCAGAACGCGGTATTTACAAGATGAATATTTGAATTCTCCCGCCCAAGGTATAAGCTTTTTCAATAGGAAAAAATTATCATATAGACATTGTAGGAATAAAATGTTTTATAAACAATAAATAAAAATATGCAACGATTCTATATATAATATTTATTTTGCGTAAAAAAGATTGTATAACCTTTTTTCTTGACTTGCTTTAAAGAAATAAAGTATTATATTATAATGTAATTGAAATTACTTGTTTCGAAAATTAATAGTAAATTTCATAAAAACTATATGGCCCGGGAGGAGGTTTAAACTTATGAAGTATTTCAAAATAATATCAAGGTTGATATTGATTGGTACATTTGTATGTATGTGTGGAATGGTAGGGTGTACACCAAAACCTAGCCAGGAGGAATTACAAAGACTTGAAGAAGCAAGAAGTGCTGCAGAGAGTGCAGAAAGGAAATTGGCTGAACTAAGACAGGAGCGTATGAATCTTGAGAGCCAGCTGAGCCAGAAGGAAGCGGAATTGAGAGAGCATGAAGCGGAGATCGTTGATCTCAAAGAAAAAATGGAAGCCCATAATCAATAGTCTGAAAATATAAGGGGATTAAAAATGAAATTTATAAAATCAATACTCTTTTGCTGTTGCCTTTTTACTGTTTCAGCCTTTGCAGCGGATCCGGTATGGCAATTTCAAGAGAATCCTGAAGAATATGATACCATGACAATGGAATCGTATGAAATAGTACTTGCTGCCGCACTCCAGCGTGAAAAAGTTGCCAAAGAACAAATTGCACAGGAGCAGGCACTAATTGAAAGCCTCAGACAGCAACTTCTTGATATTGATCAGCGCATTGCAGCGCTCATTCAAGAAAAGTATGATATTTTGGGAATAACCGAACAGGATGTTATTGATGCAGAGAATGAAATTGCAGCGATACGCCAGGAACTTGAACTGCTCTTAGGCCTCACTCCTGAAGAATTATTAAAGCGCATGAGTGATATTAAGAAGCTGGAAGCCCGTATTGCTGCGTTAAAGAGAAAACCCGTTTCATATCTGTGGCGTATACGGGACCAGATAATAGAACTTGAAGACCTGCTTGCACGGGTAAAAGCGAATTTACCTGACAAGCTTTCTCAATACACCGTAAGACTAGTCCCGGAAAGACGGGATTGTTTATGGCGTATTGCTGAATACCCGGAAATTTATGAAGATCCTGCACAGTGGCCAAAAATTTATCGGGCCAATAAAACGACGATAGATCGTGGTTATAACAGTTATCTTAACAACGTGGAGGAATCAAAATACTCCCGTTCGGAAGATCTTATTTTCCCGGGGCAGGTATTTGATATACCCAGATAATTTTAATTTAACTGGTATTTGTTGAACTACTATCCTGAATTAAATAAATTACTTTAGAAGTGGCTTGAATCAGTAATGGTTCGAGCCTGTTTTTTTATATTAAAATTTATCAAAATCTTTTTTCATGGCTAAAGAGCGAAAAAATACCGCTACAACGGTTACACCTAAAACTATTAAGGATACAACTTCCATTACAATACTTATTGGGTCAAAAAAAGTACGTTTACCCAAGTTCATAACATGGCCTGTTGTTGTACTTTTTGGGACGGCAGTTGCCTTAATACTTCTTTTCCCTTACACTTCTACTGTTCAAAGTTTTCATCTGGCTAAAGAGGGCGATGTGTCAAAGGAAACGATTATTGCACCATTAACCTTTGACATTAAAAAATCAAAGGAGGAGCTTAACAGAGATCGCAAAGATGCAAAGGATCAGGTGTTAGAGGTGTTTGATCGTGATCATAAAAAGCAAAAGCTTGTTCATAATAAACTTCTTGAGCTTCGCTCAGATATATTAATTTTAACCGATACTAAAATAAGTGATACATTGAAATCAAAAATCATGGTAAAGTTAAAAAGGGAATTGTCGGATAATACTATTAAAACAATTCAAGAGCGGCCATACCTCCTTGATGATGCCCTTTTTCAAGCGGATCAAATGCTTGGGACCGGTATTATGAGCATTCTTCTTATTCCCTCAGAACAAAGACTGGAGGGGATGAGAGTAAAATATAATGTTGGATTTGAAAATCATCTGATGTATGATAAGACATTTATAACACTCAGGAATGATTCCAGTGAAATTACGGTGAACCATACGGACCTTCCCGTTAAGGAGGAAGCACTTGAAATTATCATTCATATGTTAAAAGTTGAACGTATGTTTGACAAGGAAGCGCTCAATTCAATATATGAGCTTTTTGATGTATACCTCCTTCCTAATATAATCCACAATGGAAAAGAAACCGAACAGAGAGTGCGTAAAGCTTCCCGGTCTGTACTTACGACAAAAGGGAAAGTGATAAAGGATACAGAGATAGTCCGTAAGCATCAGGAAGTAACTGCGGATATTGTAGAGAAGCTTAAGTCTCTGCATGTGGCGATTGAGTTAAAACAATACGGACAGGAAACCCGAAGAATTTTACAGTCAAACATTGGTAAAATTCTCCTTATTTTTATTTTCCTTATTTTTATTGGATTTTATTTAATCCACTTTCATCACGATAAGGTTGCAGATCTGAAACATCTTATTGCCCTTGCCACCATTATCATATTACAGCTGGCTATTATTCGTATCGCGCTTCTTATTGTTCCAAGGCTATTTGAAAGCGGAACTGAAATCAGTGCGATTATACCTGAATATATTATTCCGACGGCTGTTGCTTCAATACTGGTAGTTATACTATTCGATTTGAGGATGGGTATAATTGCCACTCTTTTTATTTCACTCTATTTTGGAGTTGCACTTTCGTTTAATCATTCGTTCTTTATCTATTCCCTGTTGGGAGGGTTTATAGCAGGGTTCGCCACACAGAAAATTCGATATCGCTGGGACTTTTTTAAAGCAATACCGCCGATGATAGGTATTTGTACATTATTTATTGTTATTTGGAGCCTGTTAAGTTATAAGTTTTCGCCTATGGTTGTAACTCAGAATATTGGCCTTGGTATTATCAACTGTATTATTACAATATTTCTGGCAATGATGTTTGTTATTGTATTTGAAAATCTCTTTGATATCACGACTAACATGACACTGGGTGAATTCTCAGATATGAATCATCCGCTTCTTAAGCGTCTTTCGATAGAGGCCGCAGGAACATACAATCATAGTGTACTGGTTGCAAACCTTGCTGAGTCTGCCGCGGAAAAGGTAGAGGCTAATCCTCTTTTAACCCGTGTCGCTTCCTATTATCATGATGTTGGAAAGATATCAAAACCAAATTATTTTGTAGAAAACCAGAAGATGGAAAAGAATATACACGACAAGCTATCGCCGAATATGAGCGCACTGATAATTTCATCACATGTCAAAGACGGACTTGAGCTTGCAAAGAAGTACAAATTGCCTTCAACCCTGAAGAGTGCGATATCGGAACACCATGGAACCAGTACCGTATCGTTTTTTTACGAAAAAGCTTTGGAGCAGGATCCGCATAATCAGGTAAAGGAGAAGGATTTTTGCTACCCGGGACCGCGCCCTCAATCGAAAGAGAATGCCATAATAATGCTTGCGGATTCGGTTGAAGCCGCATCACGAAGCCTGTCAACATCTTCTCCAAAGATGCTTCGAACCCTTGTAAAAAAGATCATTCATGATAAATTTGCTTCATCACAGCTTGATGAATGCGACCTTACTTTTAAGGACCTTGATAAGATTATAGCGGGCTTTATGCCTGTTCTTCAGGGAATTTTTCATACAAGGATAGAATATCCATCAAAAAAAGCAGGAGAGTAGGTATGACAACAGAGAAAAAATTTGAACGGAAACACTTTTTTATTGATCGTAAGCTCCAGGGCAGATATATGATGACATTCTTCATTCCAATGTTGATAATGCTCGTTTTTATGATATTTACCTTATATATAGCTTCACACAGCCTTGTTAAGACAGCGTCAACCATCGTTAAAATGGATATACAGAATCAGATTACCCTTCAATTTCAGGATGAGCTGGAACCTTCAATTCAATCGTATAAAAGTTTATTAAAAGAAATTAATATGTATCTACGTAATTTTCCTGAGAATAAAAGATATCGCGGCGCTGTATTATCATCGCTATTATGGGTTTTTGGGATCGGCCTATTATTTGTTATAGTTCAGCTGGTGCTTTTAACGATTTTCTTTTCTCATAAGGTGGCGGGACCGGTCTATCGGTTTGAAATGACATGCCATGACATTATTGATGGTAAATATACCGTTAAAATCAAGCTGCGCAAAGGAGACGAGATGCAGAATCTCGCAACCCTGTTAAATGAGGTAATTGCCAGGTCCCGCGAGAGACTCCTTGGGCTTAAAAATGCCGAAACTGAGGAAGAAAAACAGAAAATTGTAAACTCTTTAGAACTTTAGCATTGACAACCTCTTTCAATATTAACTAATTTAGAGGGTCTATTTTAGAATAGGATGGCTGTATGGAAGGACCAATATTCTCTTCTGTAAATTTTCGACTCCTTGGAATATGTATTGTGGCATTGATTATTGGGTATATTTTTCTGGGCCAGGGACCGGTATATAACCATATGTCATGGAGCATCGCTCCTGTAATACTTGTTGCGGTATATTGTATCCTTATACCGGTTACCATTTTATATAAAAAGAAAAAAAATAATACGGATAAGAAAAAAAAGGGCGTTTAGCTCAGCTGGTATAGAGTACCTGCCTTACAAGCAGGTGGTCGTAGGTTCGAATCCTACAACGCCCAGATACCATGGTTGAGGTTGAGTCAAGCACCGGAGCCGGGAGTTCCTCAACCTTAGTTTCAGCTTCAAGAGTCACGGACCCTTGGTGCAGTTGGTTAGCACGCCGGCCTGTCAAGCCGGAGGTCACGGGTTC
>JAUXBV010000099.1 GCA_030619215.1 Fibrobacterota bacterium
AAATAATGTTTCTACACATCAAATCAAATCATATATCTATTGGATGCCGTTGTGTTCTAGTTATCTCCTTTTTTAAACATAAAATCTTAATATAACCGCCGTGAACAATATTTCTTATATGTCCGGCTCGTGAAAAATGACGGCGGTATTAATAATAAGGCGTAAAAATACCAGTGTGTAAAGTAATCCGGGTTTACGGAACTTAGGCGGGGTGGGAAAAGAAAATTTTCTATCAGTTACATATTTTTTTACACACACCCATCAGGCTTGGGAAGGCCTGCTATTTTGCATGCCCCTCTTGCCGGCCCTTTCGGGAAAAGGCCATAAACTTCACGTAATTTGAGGCCGGTATTTTTGCATATCTTACGCACCGGAGGAGCCATATCCGTCTCTTTCCAGTGGTCTCTTATTAAATTTATTATTTCCCAATGCTTTTCAGTCAACTCCCCGGTGCCATCAAGCCTGGCAAACTCAGATGCTACATCTTTATCCCAGAACTCGGGCTGCTGTAAGAATCCATCTCCGTCAATATTTAATTCCTTGCCTTTTACATTAACCGTCTCCATCTACCTTATCCTTCGCTGTTAAAGCCTTTATTAAAAATTGTTTATTACACGTATTACACGTAGCCGGTAAAAATATACTTTTGAATGCTATAAAAACAGGTTTTAATAAATATCTCCCTGATTTTCTCGCATTCAGGTCAATAGAATTTCTGCTGCTATTTCTTGATAGACGCAATCTCCCTTACCGCTTCAATCGCTTTGTCGATATGTTCTTCCGTATTAAATGGCCCGACGCTGAACCTGACGGTACCATGGATTTTATCAGTCCCTAATTGTACATGAACAAGCGGGGCGCACTGTAATCCTGTACGGGCTGCAATATCATAATCGACGTCAAGCATTGTTCCCGCATCTCCTGCGACCCAGCCTTCAATATTTATGCTTAGGACGGCATTCTGGTTCTCAGTATTATCAGCGCAGTAGGTAGTCACTCCATCAATCTCCTGAAAACCTCTCCGGAGTTTATCCCACAAAGCCAGCTCTCGATTATGAACCTTTTCCATTCCCTCTCTCTGAACCCATTTCACACCCGCATAAATCCCGGCAACACCGACGGTGTTCAAGGTTCCGGCTTCCATTCTGTAGGGGAACTCCTCAAGGTGAAAGGGGTAGGCGGAGCGTACACCTGTTCCTCCAAACCGGGTTCCTCTAATCGGTACATCCTCACCGATGTAAGACCCGCCGATACCGGTAGGGCCCATGAGACACTTGTGGCCTGTAAACGCAAGCAGGTCAATATTCATTGCCTCAACATCAACAGGTACAGCTCCAGCACTCTGGCTTGCATCCACGGAAAAGTAAATACCTGCTTCCCTGCAGTATTTGCCGATCTCCTTAACCGGTTGAACGGTACCAATAATATTTGACGCATGGTTTATGATAACAAGCCTTGTGTTCTTTTTGAAAGCTTTCTTAACATCATCAGGATCAATATATCCTTTTTCATCAAACGGTATATAGGTCAGCTCAATCTCCCCGTCGTGCTTTTTATGATACAGGGGGCGAAGCACCGAGTTGTGCTCAATATTACTGGTTATAACATGATCCCCTTTTGACACCATCCCCTGGATGATCATATTAAGTGAATCCGTCGCGTTATAGCTGAACGTCAAACGGTTCGGATCTTTGCCATTGAACAGGTTCATCAGCAATTTACGCGTTGAGTGTACTACTTCCTCAGCTTCAAGAGCCTTATCAAACCCGGAGCGTCCTGGATTCACTCCGTGCGACTGATAAAACTCCTTCATAAAATCATACACCTCCTGAGGCTTTGGATAACTGGTTGCAGAATTATCCAGATATATTAATTCATCCATCCTCACTCCTTCCTGGTAATTGAAGATTCTTTAATCCTGTTTTTTTATACACATTTATTCTATTCGGCTTGCATGTTTATGAGAGCTGTCTGGCGGGTTTATGCAGGGCCGAAAAATAATCCGCTATATCAAGAGACTGCCTTAAAGCAGACAATGTAACTGAGCCTTCCAGTTACATTGTTACGGCCCCTCATAAAATAAACTGGTGTTGCCTGCTTTCTTTCAAGCAGGCATTAAAAATAAATCTTTAACTATATAAAAACTACCTTTTATATAACTTATTTCCCCGGTTCAGTGTTAAAAGGAACTTACCGATAGGGGGCTTACCACCCGGCTGAATTGCGACATTTTCAATTGTATATTTTGAATTTATTAATATTTTCTTTAGCCATTGACAATTGACCATTGACAATTAACCATTGACTATTGACCATTGACTATTAACCCGTCTCCTATTTCAAACCCTCCAAATACTGCCGGATTGCCGCAAACTGGCTCTCTCCGTCAAGGCCGCCCTCCTTAATCACCATCTCAGCTTTACCGCTGCCAAGGAAATGGCCTTTTTTAAACGGGTACAGTGTCATTTCACGACCGTATCCTGATTGTATCCAGCGATACATGGTAGGTAAAGTAAATCCCGTTATGCCCATTGCAACGTTTGCTTTCTCCTCCGGAAATATCGCTTCCCGCTCCTCCCTGGGCAGGGAATCAAAGAGCTCTGCACTCGAAACGTAATAGACGTCAAGGTCAATTCCTTTTTCTGGGAGGAGCGGCAATGTCTCATTAACGAATGCAAAACCGACCTCACTCCCCTGAAGAACAAGGCAGCCGCGACTCTTTCCATTTGCCTTGCGTAATAGATATACACCTTTTACAGCATCAGTAACCGGCGCAAGTCCTAACGCTTCCCTGTCAACAATGGTTTCATTGGGGCGGGTGACAAACGGAGAGATAACGGCGGGGCGCTTTGCCAGTGCCTCTGATACCAGCACCCACATCTCCCGGGGATCCCACGGTGTCAGGGTTATTGCCAGTCCCCTGGGAAAGTTTTCCTCAAGAAGCTGCAATGGCTGCGGGTCAGCGTGGGTCGGTCCGTCCTCGCCTGTTTTTATCCCCACATGGGCATTGACAAGGAAAAACGGCTTGAAAGGCTCGCCGGTCAAAGCATGGCGCGCTTCATTACCGATGCAGTGAAGCCTGCTTGCAATATGGCCCAGCGCTGCGATAAAAGCACCGTAGGAGGAGCATACGCCGATATGCCGGCCATACGTTGCCAGGCCCGCCATAATACCAGACATGGCATCTTCACAAATGCCACCTATGGAAAGTATCCGCGATCCCGGGTTAGTCTCGGAATTATAGTATCCTTCCGAAAAACCGTTGCCTATTAAATTAACACTGGTCGATCCCAGCAAATCCGCTGCTGCTGCAAAGAAAGCGCCTCCGCCGACCTTATTATAATAATTAAGCACATTACCAAGTGCTGCGCGTAAACTAGTCGTATCCCCGGGCTTTAACCCAAGCTCTTCCGGCGTCTCTTTTGTTTTTCCCTTTGCAATCTCAAACACCTTCCCTATCTGCGGTGCATCCGGGCGCGGCTTACGATTGAGATTATCCAAACGGCTCTTTGCAGCTTCAAGCTTCCGGGATAAACCATCGACAACGTCACGGTTTTTCTCCATGGTATCCCGGATTACCGTCAATGCATTCCAGAAGCACTCCTCTAAAATCTCCGTATCCTTTCCCTTCTTACAACGCCGCTCCCCATCCTTACATTGGGGAAACTCCATGCCATATTTATCAATCAACGGCTTGAGCGCCTCATAAAACCCTTCGCTGCAAAGGCTGTGACCGGCCCCGTGTGATTTCCTTCCCTCGATCCCATACTGCCAGCCCTTGGTGGTGCGGTAAACTATTGCGGTGGGCTGACCATTATCAATCTCCGGCAGTATGCGCTGTGCCGCTATGATCTGCTGAAAATCGGTACCGTCGGGAACCTGGATCACATTCCAGTCATGTAAATAGGCGAACTCAGCAGGATCCCACTGCACATACTCACCCGGTTTATCACCGACACGGCAAACATGGTTGCTGTCAATCGACGCCTGGTTCCAGTCAATGTGAATAACGGCGTTGCCTAAGGAAGCTGTTCCCGCTGCTGCAAATGACTCGTAAACCCGTCCCGGTGTCATGCCGCCTTCACCCTCTATCAGGTGCACCCGTGGAGCACTCCCCTTACCATAGTAATCAATTGCTCCATAAGCAAGGCCCAGTGATGTTGCCACACCTACTCCCGACGCTCCTGTTGAAAGGCGGACAAACGGTGTAAAAGGAGTCGGGTGACCGTCCAGAGCCTTTGATTTAAATTTTGTAAAGAGAGGCGTCGCTGTAATCGGATTACGGCGAAATCCCAGTAAATCCTCCAGCCGAAGCTGAAACTTTTCTTCCGCAGGTAAAAACCCGGGCTTGCTTATTCGAATTACTTCATTGCGAAGCGCCCACATTGCATAGAGCCCCAGTGCCTTATGGCCGGCAGCGTATGAAATGATATCCGCATCCTCTCTGTTAGGGTCTGACATGTCATAGCTCATCGTATCAAACAGGATCGCGGCAACATACCTTCCCGATGATATTGAGCCACCGGGGTGCCCTGACATCGGCGCATAGTTATAAAGTAAAGCACACAACGAACGGTATACCAAATCATATGTCTCATACTGAAAAACCTCCTTTGGCTTAAGAGGCTCTCCTGATTTCTTAATCTCCTCACGTATGTCGATATATTTTGCCCTTCTCGGCCCAAACTGTAACTCCACATCTTACTCCTTTCAGCATTAAACCGATTAGTATAAACTTTGCATGATTAAAAGTTTTAAAAGGCTCGTTTTTTATTACCGGATACTATCCTTTTCCGGTATACCTGACCTCTCAGTTTCGAGCAGCTTCTTCAAAGAACGGGCGTCCTCCTTTGTCCGCGTATGAAATGCATAGACAACCTCTTTCCCCTTTTCACCATCCGGCGCCTCAAAAGAAACACAAAATCCCTCTGCCCATTGATTTACTCCTGCTACAAAAAGCGGAATGGCCAGCCACAGGCCTTTCCTTGCCCAGCCCCGGCCTATTTTAACATCCTTAACTTCCTTAACTGAAAATGAGATTGTTTTGCCAAATACGCCAACCGTAAAGGCTGTAAGATTTTCCATCTCCCAGAGACAGCCTGCACCTGCACCCCCGACAAACCAGTGGGTAATTGCCAATATTAACGCGGGGATAAGGAGCCTCCAATCCCGGAATACGATAGCTGCAAGAAGCGTTGGGATTATCAACCAGAAAAGTAATATCTGCACACCAATCCATAAGCGATAAATAAGCGGCATTACCCGCGGGCCGATAACCGTAACGGTCTCAGCATCCACCGATACTTTTATACGGCTGCCAAAACGAGAGCTTGTCCTGTAAGAATAAGCTTCAAATGTGTTTTCCTGCATTCTTTATTCTCCAGTTAAAACAAAGTAAAAAAACACTTCCTCTATAAAAAATAT
Organism: Fibrobacterota bacterium; assembly: GCA_030619215.1. Taxonomy (GTDB): domain Bacteria; phylum Fibrobacterota; class Chitinivibrionia; order Chitinivibrionales; family JANQEN01; genus JAUXBV01. The sequence continues at coordinate 5,425 of JAUXBV010000099.1, forward strand.
TTAATAATTCGCATTTCTTTAAATGACTGTTCAATCACCTATTCGACACTATTTAACGAGTAGAAAAATATAAAAGATTTTCCCCGTATACTTGTAAAAATAAAGTAAAAATTGTACTATCATATAATAAATGTGTTAATTCCACAATAATATAAATAATTTATTAAGAACACAGGATTACATCACAAATGAAGAAGAAAATATACGCTATATTTTTTCTTATACCTTTTCTCGTTTTTATAGCATATACCGAAGATAATGCCGCCACTCTGAAACTCCGTTTGATTAAGTCTACCGGCACCTCCCAATATTGGGTGAAGAAAGATGCAAAGTGGAATACCTTAAATAAAAAAACCCGGCTTGCCGTGGGGCATACCATAAAGACACTGGAGAAAGCCGAGCTTCATATCAGCTTTGAGCCTGCAATAACTGCAATACTGGGTGAAAACAGCCTGTTAAACCTGAACAAACTGCTCATTGATCATGAGCAGAAAGCAATCAGGATGCGTCATAACTTCCAGCAGGGCCAGTTGGTATTCAAGATGCCCTCCGACCTTGGGTATACGTTACTCTTTACCATAATAACGCCGTCAGCCCATATCTACATAAATAATGCGGATTTCAAAGTAACTGTTGACAAATACCATGTTACGACACTCGAAGTACTCAGGGGCTCCGTTAAAATTTTACACAATGAATCGGAAAATAAATCAATTGTTGATATGGGCAGTCGCGCTGTTATCAAACTTGACCAGCCTGATATCGACATTTCACTGATAACAGACTCCCCTGACAAGCTACCCCAAAAGAAACCGGCGCCTTTGTCTGTAGCTATTCTTTCAATATATTCAAAGGTAGTCCCAAAAGATAATTTAGAACCGCTCTCCGATCAGATTGCCCAGGAAATAGAAAGAAAATCCAACACCGAAGTCCTTTTTCTTGAAGATGTCCGAAAGATGCTGAAAGCTGAGGGAATTCAGAACCTTCTCAATTGTCATACCGACTCATGTATTTCAAAAATTGGAAGCTTCCTTGGCGTTGACCTTGTCGTTATCGGAAGACTGGGCCAGATAGGCAACCGGTACCTTTTCAACCTGAAAATGATCGACGCACTCAGGGACAAAACGAAAAGCCGTATTAGTGCGGTGGTTGACAATGATATCGGGATGATATTCAGGGAAATACCTGCATTGGTAGATACCCTTATCAAAGGAAAAATTACACCCCAAGTAGCAACGAAAAGCCGTGGCAAAGGTTCTAAAACCGGTCAAAAAATTCAGAAAGAGATGGTCTGGATCTTCCCCGGTACATTTGAAATGGGCTCAAAGGCTAAACAAGGCGAGATTGATGAATTACCCCTGCATAAAGTAACGATCAACGGGTTTTACATTGATAAATACGAGGTAACGAGGGAGGATTTCGAGCGGGTTATGGGATACAACCCATCTAAATTTAAAGGGTGCAGAACCTGCCCTGTTGAAAATGTATCCTGGTTTGAAGCACAGGAATATTGTTATAAAGCCGGCAAACGGCTCCCAACTGAAGCGGAATGGGAATACGCCTGCCGTGCCGGAACAAAAACAACATTTCACTACGGGAACATTTTATCAAGCGAAAGCGCCAATTTTAACGGCCAGAAACCATACGGCAACGCACGCCGGGGACCCTATAAACAAAAACCTCTTCCCGTAGGCAGCTTCAAACCGAATGCATGGAATTTATACGACATGCACGGCAATGTATGGGAGTGGTGTTCGGACTGGTATGATGTAGCCTACTACGGAAACTCGGATGAAAAAAATCCTAAAGGCCCAAAGAACGGGCAATATAAAGTAGTACGCGGTGGAAGCTGGAACAGCGACGGCGCTGGTTTACGCTCCGCGAACCGGATATCCTACAGTCCGTCGGTGCGGCTTAATACAATCGGCTTTCGGTGCGTTAAAGACTCCTACTAGTACTCCTTTTTAAATACTAATAAGATATCACCCAACTTAATAATCCTCAACTATTTCAAATATCTGGTCAACAGAGCAATCGCGAAAAAGTTTACTAATAAAATCATGAGAACCTGAAAGAAAAAGCTTTTTACCTAACTTTTCATAGAGAATCTGATGATATATCAAAACTCCAAGGCTGTTACTGTTAATATAATCGACCTTGTTCAGATCAACAATTATCTCCTTACAATTATCATCCTTATACCTTTCTAACACCTTAGATAATACCATGAAATCCGATCCGGTCATTTCACCTGAAAGAATGATAATTTTTCTGTCCCCTTCTGTTTTTATTTTCTTTTCCATTTTATCTCCGGGCTAATACAAAAGATCTTTATGATATAAAGATAATTAATATACTCCCTTAAGTATATAGTGGTTTAATGAGGTGCTTATTTAGGAATGAACGCATTTTTCATTTTTATCCTTTTCCCCCTTGCGTAATTGGTTTGAACTGATATATTCTTATAGCAAAACTATAGTCGGTTCTTTGTTAGTACCTTAGAAATTATTTTCGTGTTTTTTTTACCCTGAAGGGCATAAGTGCTACTAAGAAATAAATTTCAAAGTATCTCTTTATACCCTGAAGGGCACACGTAGCAGAAAATAATTTCGTCAAGGTACTTATCCAGTTTATCTGGGTTAGGGGGATTTAAAATGCAAGTTGACACTCTCTTATGGGTGGCAGCAACGTTTATAATGCCGATACTGGCTTTTATTACTTCGTTGCTGGTTTTATCCAAGAAGAAATAATTATTACTTCCTTTCTCGTATTACTCTATTCTTCAAAATATTCATATATAGAGTAATTTAATTTCTCACTTATATTTCATCTTTATAATCTTCTTTTCTCTTTCTAATGTTAATTTTTATCGCGCTAATTCTATGTAATTTCGCTCTTTGAATTGTCAATATATTATCTTTACAATATCAATTTTTATCTTAATAATCAAAGTTTCACGCATGAAAAAATTACTTTCTATAGTCACATTCTTTTTACTTTTTACATTTTCCTGTGAAGGCCCTTCCGATGACAGCGGCGGGGATGCTCGCGTCACTATTAATTATTATGTTGGGACCTTAGATGCCAGTTCCGCCAGAATAGAGGTAAATGGTGGGCTTTATACTACAGTCGCTAAGAACACAACTAAAATCATTCAAGTCAATTCGGGAGACAATTTAAGGGCTGAATGGACTATTACTACTTCCACCGGTACGGTCCCGAAGTTTAAGACAACTATAGCAGAGGATGGCCTGGAATGGGAATTATGAATAGTATCTGGGGACGTATCTGGGTCGAGTAGACCGAGGAAACTTCCCCCTCAGTCTCTCACAGAACCGTGCTTGAACCTCTCGATTCACACGGCTCTTACTGTTCAGTCATTTGATTTACACCAAGCCCAAT
>JAUXBV010000492.1 GCA_030619215.1 Fibrobacterota bacterium
GTCCCTGTTTGACATTATTAAGCAGGGAGCCCAGGCAGGCGTTGTGGTAGTGGAAACTGCAGGTAACGGCAATCAGAATCTCGATGGTTCAAAATTTGCCGACTACCGGTCATGGGGAGACTGTGGAGCCATTGTGGAAGGGGCTGGAAGTTCTAATACACAACATGACAAATTGAGTTTCAGCACCTATGGCCAGAATGTTCATATACAGGGATGGGGCCAGAATGTGTTTACCCTGGGCTACGGAGGATTCGCAACCTATGGCAATGACCCGAACCAGGAATATACAGCAACCTTCAGCGGTACAAGTTCCGGCGGGCCTGTCGCCACTTCGGCCGTGGCTTTGGTACAATCCTTTGCCAGGGACAAACTTGACACATTGCTCACCGGTATAGAGATCAGGGAACTCCTTATGTCGACCGGCATACCCCAGGGAAGCGGCGGGCATATCGGTCCACTACCCAATATCAAAGCTGCTATTATGAAGCTGGATTCTATGTCAACCCCTATTATACAGGACAGGATTAAGCATAAAATAAAGATAAACGGGCTGTTCTACCGTCAGTCAAAGATTCACTATCTTGTCCCTGCTCATAATACAAAGGGAAACACTCATGTCTTTATCAGTATTTACAATGCAAAAGGATCAAAACTCCTTACACCGGTAAATGAGCACAAAGCTCCCGGTATACATGTAGTTGACCTGAAATATGGACAGAGGCAGCTTGCTTCCGGAATTTACTTTTGCAGAATGAAGAGGGATAATTTTCAGAGGGTTATCAGGTTAGTTATTAGATAAGATAACCATTTATAAACAAGAATTGTAGAGAGAGGGGGTAATATGTTTCAAAAATCAATTATTACATGTGTTCTTTTTCTTGCTGTATTTATTGGGTCTCATGCTGTTGCTGAAGAAGAGTTTTCGGGTATACCGATACTGGATGAGCATGGAAATGAAACCGGCACCTACAATGTTAATCCTGATCCTTATGGTGGGCCCTGGATAATAGCGCCCTTAGAAATAACGCCGGAAATCCAGGCTGAATTGGATGCTATACCTGAATGGGAACCTGATAAGGACAGGGCATTACCAGTGCCGCCTTCGGTGAACCATTTCCGGGAAAAGGAGTTCAGGCCCATTTTCAGCCAGAGGGGAGGAAGCTGCTCTGCTGCCAGCGGTATCGGCTATGTCTATTCATGGGAGTCCAATATTCTGACTGGTGCAGACGGTAAAGAACACAGGAGTATGTACTATTATCCATACAACTTTTTAAATGGCGGCAGTACCGGCGGTATATGGTGGATGGCCGCGTGGGACATTTGTGAAATGACCGGTTGTGTTCGTGAGGCAGACTGGCCTTCACCGTTAGGTTCGGAAACGGCTACAGAATGGGCAAAAACCTATGAGGGCTATCATAACGCGAATTTTGACCGATGCTCCACCTATTATAAAATAGACGATCCGGGCACTTCTGAAGGGTTGGAAAAACTTAAACAATGGATGTATGACCATGGAACTGGTGATGCAAAGGGCGGTGTAGTAGAGTTTAATGCAGGTACCAGTTTCGGTATACAGACAATACCTTCAGGTTCAGCTGAGGCTGGAAGCAAGATAGCAACTCAGTTTAGCGGACAGAGCACAGGGCATGCAATGGTATTTGCCGGGTATAATGATAGTGTGTATTATGACCCGGATAGAAAGGGTGCTGTTTTACTTGTCAATAGCTGGGGTACCTCTTTTGGCGACAAAGGGATCCTGTGGATTCCTTACCACCTGTTGACCAGTGAGAGTTATGTCCATTGCCTGGAAGTGGTAAAGCATGTGCCACGGCTGGAATTCAAAGTTAAACTGCAAAACTACTCGAAAAGCAGCAGTAGATTTACTGCCGGTTTTTCAAAAAGCATAAGCGCAACGAATCCTGACGATTCACAGGACTATGGTAAGGCTTTCAGGGGTAATACGAGTACCTTCTCCGGCGAAATCGGATTGGATTGCAGCTCATTCTGGGAAGAGTTTGCACAGAATAGTGCTACAGGGAAATTTTTCCTTGAATCGGAAGGAAGCGGTACCATAACTGAACTTTTTCTGATGATTTATGATAACACGGGTACCAACCTGTTAAAAGAGATAAAATGTGATCAAACGAATGTTTCAATAGGCACAACCATGACCATCGTTGTAGAGAACGCTGTTGATATTGATTTAATTACTCAAAAAGTAACGCCTGCAGTGATTAAGATAAGGAAGCTTACCAATACTTATTCAATCTATGCCCCGTTCAATACAAAGTCCGAAGTAACGGTTATGGATACCAAAGGCCGTCGGCTCGCTTCTTTTACTGCCAGGAATAAGGAATGGCATGCTATTCCTGTCTCACTGCAATCAGGGTTGCATATTGTCACGGTCAGAAACGGCAATAGGAGGTATGTTGAGAAGCTGAATTGTATATGGTAATAGAAAATAATTAGATTTACAAAGGAGGAAGAATGATTTCATGAAGTAACTCGTTATATGAAATATTGATTACTAAAACAATTCCACTTTACAAAGGAGGGAGTATGTTTCACAAAATGATCTCGCTGTGCGTAATGATAGGGGTGCTTCTTTCAGTTCACCCAGCCATCATGGCACAAGAACTGACAATGAGTGAGCAGGAATTATATGAAAGTCTGGCGAAAAGTTGCTCACCGGAGATGAAAGCCTGGTATGATAAACAGAATGAAATTTATATGAAAGAGAATCCGGTAAAACCGCTTATACGGTATGAACATTTTACTGCATACGAAGGTTCACCGGGGCGCAGGAACAACAGTAGTGTTGATCGAGTCCTGTTGCTTATAAACAAGAATCTCTATTCAAACCAGATAGCAAAGGAAAAGATAGATCGCTATATTCTGGATGTCGGTAATGGTCATGGATGCAAGATCGAAGTGGAAATCCTCGAAGGTGGTTCTGCGGAAGAGATCAAGGAACTAATAAAAAGTTATTATACCGATGGCGGACTGGATGGTGTTGTTCAGTTCGGCAGTTTTCAACCTGCGTGGTTTTTTGATGCAGATCCACGGTATGGAGGTAATTTTACGTGCGATTTATTCTTTATAGATCTGGACGGCACATGGGAGGATAAAGATTCGAATGGTAAATATGATACTCATAATCCCGGCAGCGGTGATAGAGCTCCTGAAATTTTTTATGGCCGAATCGATCCGGCCACTATGCATCGATTCGGCAGTGAAGTGGAGCTGCTATCTTTCTATCTGGATAAAAATCATAAGTATTGGACCAGTCAGATACCTTTGAAAAAATCAACATTTGTGCAAATTGAGCCGGACTGGCAGAACTCTACTAACCATGGGGATAAAATTTATGGAAGCGCGAACACTGAAATTATCAGAGGCACCGGTTCGCGTGACGATTATTTGAACAACAGGTTGACAAAAGATTATTCTTTCCTCCATTTATGGTGTCATTCCGCCGAAACAGGTCATTCTTTCAGTAGTGGAGGGTGGTTAGGTTACACTACTATTCATGATGCAAAACCGAAACCACTCGGATATGCACATGATGGCTGTCACTGTGCGGATTGGGCCGCAGGCGGCGGGGAGGGATTCACCGTCGGA
>JAUXBV010000252.1 GCA_030619215.1 Fibrobacterota bacterium
CTTTGAAAAAATCAACATTTGTGCAAATTGAGCCGGACTGGCAGAACTCTACTAACCATGGGGATAAAATTTATGGAAGCGCGAACACTGAAATTATCAGAGGCACCGGTTCGCGTAACGATTATTTGAACAACAGGTTGACAAAAGATTATACATTCATCCATTTGTGGTGCCATTCCGGCTATACAGCCCATTCTTTCTCAAGCGGAGGGAGTTTAAATTACACTACTATTCATGATGCAAAACCGAAACCCATCGGATATGCCCATGATGGCTGTCACTGCGCTGATTGGGCCGCAGGCCAGGCGGGAGGGGGATTCACCGTCGGATCATACGTCTTTAACGAAAGCCCAACGGCCCTGGTAGCCATCAGCGGCACAAAGACGGGTCAGTGGATCGGGTACCAAGGCGATCGATTTTTCGAAGAACTGGGAAAAAATACGTGTGTAGGACAGGCGTATCAATTGTGGTTTGAACCTTATATAAATGATGCGACTAATATGGCTTCCTTCATTTTATGGGATTATGGCTATGTCATAATCGGAGACCCGATGATGTGCTTTATAGAGGTGCCCAATAACGTAGAAATTAGCCAGGATAATGTTTTATCGAATAAGAGTGGTTACTCCTGTCAATTTACAAATAAAAATAGTGTAAGAATATCATATACATTACCAAAAGCTCATTTTGTTTCATTAAGAATTTTTAATATGACAGGGCAATGTGTAGCATCAATGATTAATTCGTTTCAAAATAAAGGGCAGTACTCTGTAAACTTTTCATCAGGTCAAGTGGCAAACGGGCTGTACCTGGTGAAGTTGGATGCGGGGTCATTTTCGGTTTCGGAGAGGATTAGGATTATTAGATGAACCGTATTTCAGCGGATAACGCCTTTAATAATACCTTATCCGTTGAAGTTCACTTTTTTTAGCAATTTTTAAAATATACGTTATATTATATATCAGATATCACTAATGGGAGATAAGAAGTAAGATTTTTTATTAATCGGTATTTAGGAGGCACTATGAAAATCCATCATTTTATCGCATTTTATGTTGGTATTATATTGTGTCTGCCATATTTGATACACGCGCAGACAGACAGGGAAGCTGAGCTTAGAGAGCAGCTCGCACAGGCCATCATCGATAACCTCACCCCTGAAATGCAGGCCTATTATGAAAAACAAAAGGAATTGTACAAAAAAAATCATCCGGTAACACCCTTCATACGATATGAGCACTATACTGCCTATGAAGGTTCAACGGCAGGCACTTTAAGCAGTGATATCACAAGAGTATTGATATTGGTTAATGAAACACTCTATGCCAATCAGGAGGCAAAGGGCAAGATAGACCGTTACTGCACGGATATCGGCAAAGCTTTTAATTGCACTGTTGAAGTTGAAGTTACTGAAGGTGGTGAACCTTCGGATATCAGAAGCTTAATAAAAGAGTACTATGACAACGGCGGGCTGGATGGTGTCACTATAATAGGTGACCAGCCGGTACAGTGGTATGATATAAAGGATCCCCGGTTCGATCCCGGCTCTTTTGCATGCGACCTATATTATATGGACCTTAACGGCTCATGGGAGGATATAAATTCCCAGGATGAATATACCTGGCACGTGGATGGTAACGGCGACATTGAGCCGGAAGTATTCTGTGCCCGTATTCATCTCTCCTCAATGAGTGATTTCGGTGATGAGGTCGAATTGTTGAGTACGTATCTGGATAAGAACCACGAGTATTGGAGTGGCAATATGGTGCTGCCGCAAAAGGGAGCGGCATTCGTACAGGAAACCTGGGCAGGTATGACAAATACCGTACACTATTTATATGGCGACAATAATTCGGATCTTTTTGAATCCCAGAATAATGCAAACTCAACAGCCTACATAAATAACGGGTTAAAGGGAGATTATAGTTTTATTCAATTATGGTGCCATTCCAGCATTCATGGGCATAGTTTCGACTGGGGAGGCTCTATAAATGATGTAGAATTATTTGAGATAGAGTCAAATCCCATTGGCTATGGCATTGATGCCTGTCATATTGGCGCCTGGCCTGAAGGTGACGGAAGTTATATAACAGGGTCCTATGTCTTTGGGAAGAGTAAAAGGGCCCTTACCATTCTTTCCGGCACACGGAGCGGCCAAAGTATTGGATGGGAAGGAAAAATATTTTTTGAAGAGCTCGGGGAAAATATCTGTTTCGGGAAAGCATTTATAGACTGGTTGGGTGATTATTTTATTGATGCAAAGGGTAGTAATGACTATGTTGATGACCGTGAAACCAAAGCGTGGCACTATGGCTATGTCATTGTCGGTGATCCCCTGGTTTGCTTTAAAGAGGTTCCCACCGCTATTGAGCAGGATAATACTTTTTCGTATAAACCTGAATATTCCTTTAAATTAACAAATAGTAATATTATAAAAATATCCTATACTTTACCAAGCGCTCAGTTTGTCGCATTAAAGCTGTATACTATGACAGGCAGGTGTGTTGCTACGGTGGTTAACGGATTTCAAAATAAGGGGTATCACTGCATTAATTTTCGTACAAGTAACATTGCCGGCGGGCTTTATATTATGGGTTTAGATGCAGGTTCATACACTGTTTCTAAAAAAATCAGGGTGGCTCATTAGAAAATGTGAATTGAATTGACAATTTTACTAAAACTGCAATATTGTAGCGCCATTTTTTTATTACAAAAAATTTCTGCTCTCAATTTAAGAACAATTTAACATTATTATAAATTACCCACTTATTATTCGTTTAAGCGAACCCCCATTTTCTCTAAGCGAATATTTCAATAGTTTTTAGATAATTTACTTAAATATTTTAGGAATATAAATAAAAATTCCAATCATTGAATAAGTTAATGTGCTAATTACCAAAAATATTTAAGCATTTTAAAATATTTTAGCTAAATTATATCAATAGGGTGGTACTCTCATTGTAGAAAATGAATCACTGATTTTCATGAAAAATTCATGAAGTGATAAGCTTTTATAACTTTTTTAAATTACGTTTACTTTAAAAGAGTTACATATACTTAAAATCAAATTATTAATAAAGTTATAAAGGCTATTGGGATAAAAAAAACGGAATTCTATTCTATACCAACTTTCAGGAATGAGTTGTAATATTGGTATATAGCCATTTTTATGTAAAATAGTTGTCTTTTTAAAACTTATGATCAGAGGAGGGGTCTATGTTAAGAAGGTTTTATAAAATAGTAATATATGGATTGATTGCTATTGCACTTACCGGAAACATCTTTTTCCTTTCAGCTTTAGACCTGCAAAAAACCGAATACGGTTATACATCCATCATCAACCTGCCTGATGTAACAGTTAAAAAGATTGATAACGGGTATGTAGCTCTTTCAGTACCGGGTTTTTATTATAGTAATCCGGTTGGCAAAGCTGCATTGCCTGAGACAATGTTCAGACTGGCTATTGGCAGGAAAAAGCTGGTTCCTGAAATTAAGATAACGGAACTGGAGGTAGAGACAAAAGTTCTTCCTGAGAAAATTCATCCCATGCAGGAGGACGTACCGGTACACATACCTCTCTCTGAAAGGGCATTCAGTTTTGACCTGGACTATTATAGAACTCCCGGAGAAAAGGAGATGCTTGTCTCTGTTTCCGAGCCGTTTGTATGTCATGGCGTGCCTGGTGTTGAAATAACTATCAGGCCTGTTTCATACAATCCTGCAGGTAATGTTGTTACTATAGTAAAAAAGTTTAAAATTGATATTACCATGCCGGAAGGACTGTCTGCAATACCTGCAATAACGTCGAAATCAAGCCATGCATTTGTAAAAAAGATATACGCAAACTATGACGTTTCTTTGAAAAGGAGCAGTAGAAAAGAGGGGTATTTAATATTATACGAATCGCAGTATGAAGGGGATGCTGCTCTTGACTCGTTTGTCACATTCCGCGAGCAGGAGTATGATGTGTCGAAAGTTAAACTCAGTGATGCGGGCAGCAGTGCAAGCGCTGTACAGTCGTATATAAGGGGATTAAATCCCAAGCCGACATATGTCCTGTTTGTTGGTAACCCCAGTTCAATGCCTCATTTTACTGACGGCCCTGATTCATACTGGCAATACAGCCTTGAGGAAAGCTCAGATAAATATTCAGATTGTTTTGTGGGAATGTTCTCGGTAAGGTCAGCCGAGGCTCTGGGAAACATCGTACATAAAACAATGTACACGGAAAAGAACATTGATAACTACCCGAATCACGTAACCCTCTATTCCACTTATGATGGTGATGGGCATATAGACCGCGAGGTTACCTACATAAAAGAGAGTTATTGGGACCAGGGACAGGTTGAGTCTGACTGGCAGATCGCAGATGATAACTCCTCATTGAGCGCGACTCAAGCTACAAACAATACAGAAGACAACATAAGTTCCAATGCTTCAAAATATATCTGCTATCAGGGGCATGGCGGAACAACAGGTTTCGCCTCCGGTATCAGCTCCTCGGATGTTAAGAACATGAAAAATACGGTAGTGTATCCATTTGTATGGGGATACGCCTGCGTAACCGGGGATTTTTCTTCGGGTGTCTGTTTCGGTGAAACATGGATTGCTGAAAAGCACGGTGCCTGTATGTACACCGGGGCATCAGTGAATTCCTCTACGTATCAGAAATGCCTTAATGCAGGCATGGCGCGGGCTGCGGCAATAGAGCCTGAGCTGACAAAGATCGGACAAATATTTTTCTACGGGAAACATTTTGTGTGGGATACGACAATTAATGTATCCGGATTTAATTCAAGTGATAAAACTGAAGGCTCCAAGATGTATAACCTTTTCGGTGACCCTGCGCTTGAAACAGAGCAATACAGCACACCGGTCATAAGCGAGGGGAACATTGTCAACAATAATACAATATGGTTGAATTATGTATCACCAAGTGAAATCTCTTTCAATATTTCTAAAAAGGGAACATATACAGTAGCAATTTATTCTGTTGAAGGTCAGAAAATGCATGCTGTAGTTACAAAAGAATCTTTACAGGTAGGAAAGCAGGCCCTGCAGTGGGATGGTGCGGCTCTTTCCACCGGAGTATATTTTGTACGACTTGAAGGAGAAAAAGACTTACTTGTTAATAAATTTGTATTGATGGAATAGTTTAATGGTATTCAAATCCAGTGGGTAAAGTTATCTCCCTCCCCCCCCTTCTTTACCTGCCGGCATTTAAAAAGTGTACACATAAAAGTGTGCACTTTTTTTATTTTATTTACCCCTACCGTATGATATTTAATTAGATTCTGTTATAAGATGCACCAGAAAAGCTGGCATTAAAACCCTTTAGGGTAAATATGGACCGTTTTGGATGTCATTTCCCCATAAAGAGGGATTAAAACCGGCATTCTTTTAGCCGGCGAAGTGCGCCAAAGGTGTGAATCCAGCTTTTTGAGTGTTTAGAGGTGTGAATGACGGTCATTTGTCAATTGTTAACACAAACTAATTAATTATTAAATTAATGTTTATTTAAATGTTTTATTTGGGCCCGATAAATTCTTCCCCCTAAATCAATTTTAAAATGTATTTTTACGAAAGAGTAAAGTATGGATGTTAAAAATGCAATTGATTTTTAGTTAAATTGTAGTATCTTCTTTAAATAAGATTTTTTCCGGGAACAAGAGAGTTTTTTTCTATACACTCATATGTTATGAGGGGAAAATGAAATTCAAATTTAATACTGGAATCTTTGCAATAGAAACAGATGCGAACAGCTACAAAATATCTATGGCCATAACAATACTATCATTTTTATTAGCAGACATTTTGGTTGTTTTAAA
>JAUXBV010000130.1 GCA_030619215.1 Fibrobacterota bacterium
AGAACGACATGGCTACGATCCGACTTAAACAGTGGCTGTTTATCTGGCTGATTGTTGTTACCTTTGTTGCGGTCTGGGACTCACTGTTTCTCAATAAGCCTGCACTGAGACAGGTAGTTGCCGGATTTGTCAACACGTTCGTTATCGCTTTGCTGGTGATTATTATTACCCTTTTCTTCAGCTGGTGGATAACACTTTTTCTTCATTATCTGGAATCCAGGAAAAGGAAGGTTCTTTACCTGCTCGTAACTTTTTTTCTAAATCTCATACGCTCAATTCCACAAATTGTCGGTATTTTATTCGGATACATATTGATTGCCTATTTAACCGGCGAAGGAATTATAAGAAGCAACCTTATCATTTTTCCTCTCATAGCCTCTATTATGAGCCTTTTTATTTTCCTCGAGGTCGTTGACCTGATGCGGGAGCGTATTGATTATTATAAGAAATTGGATTTTTACAGCGCCATGCTTGTTTGCGGTATCTCCGAAAGGCGTATCATCAACTTTGACATTCTATGGAAAAACAGCCGGATCCATATATTTAACAAGCTTATTTCTGTCTTTGGTATTGCAGTATTTCTGCAATGCAGTGTTGATTTCATTGTATCAGTCGGCCTCTCAACAAGTGTCAGCTCAGTTAATCTGCCAATAACCCTCGGAAGCCTGCTGGCAAAAATAGACAGCAAACAGGATATTCTGGCTATCGGCCATACACTTACCCACCCCGGTTACATCGGTAACATATTTTTCGAGCACCTGCAGGGTGTCACCGTTGCCTTTTTGATAGTATTCACTCTGATGAGTATCTTCAATATTTCAAACGGATATGCTGAAAGGCACCGCCTATGAACGAGTCAGAATATAAAATCCATATCCGTACAGCAGAGAGGCCGATTGTCTCTATTAATAATTTCATCATTCCGCACAATGAGATAACCTTTCTTTTTGGCGAATCCGGGATTGGCAAATCATTGATTTCAAAAGCGATTTACGGCCTTCTGGACCCGGATGAATTAAATATAGAGATTAACGGCCAGCTCTATAAGTATCATGTAAACAGACAATGGACAAAAGCGATTAAGCAGAACAGCTTCTTTGTTTTTCAGGAGCCATCCTCGCATCTGAACTCTCTTATGAAAATTACCGATCAGTTGACAGAAGGTACGCTGAAGTATTCTGATGACAAAAAAATATTGCAGTACCTGTGGCAGACAACAGACGATCAATCCATAAAAAAGATCATTGATATATATCCGAAGCCCTACAGGCCAAGCGGAGGGGAAAAGCAGCGCGTACTTCTGGCAATGGCATTTAAGAAGATAAATACATTCATGGAACACGGCGGGGAGAACACTCCCACTATGTTTGTGTTTGATGAACCTACAGGCAGTCTTGACGACAATTACAGGAACTTGTTTCTAAATCTTCTTTTTAATCAATTTGAAAGGAAACAGTTCACTATTATACTGATAACCCATGATTATTCGATTATCAGCGAGGTATACAGAAAGCATAAACACCTTCTTAATCGAATACATTTCAAGGAGCTTTCCCGGCAGGACGATTATCATATTACCCTTCACGATTTTTCAGCGGACCATTACCTGCAATGGCTTGATGAAAAGACGCAAAAACATGCTGCTCAGCCCCGGGGAGAGGTAGTACTGGAGGTTGACTCAAATCTGTCAATTTTCGACAGGCAATTAACTATTTACAAAGACGAGTATTATACGGAACCGGCCAACCTTACTATTCGTAAAGGTGAAATGGTCTATCTAAAAGCTCCCAGCGGTGTGGGTAAAACAACCCTCGCGAAAATAATCATGGGGCTCTACAGCCCCCAGCAGTTCAGAATGACCCTTGATGGTATGACTGTCACGGAGAGAACGTCAAAAGCCGTGTGGCACAAGAAAATATGGGGCAAAAAAGCCGGGATGGTTTTCCAGCATGCAGACGAGGCGTTGAACCTGCAGGTAAATGTGAAGGAGGTGTTTGCAGGCCTCCCGATACAAAAGAAATTAACAGGCGACGTGCTCAGGCTAACGTTGTCGGAATTGTTTGAGGGGGATGTAACCAAATCTTTCCTCAATAAAAAAGTTGCCTTTCTCAGCGGAGGACAGAAGCAGAGGCTTAACCTGCTGCGCACATTAATCATGGATACTGATTTGATAATTCTTGACGAGCCGCTCAACGGCCTTGATTTTGTCAGTATTAAAAAGGTTTTTGACATATTGGAAGAGAAACGCAGAGGCGGCAGTGCATTGTTGCTTATATCCCATAATGAGGAAATATTTGACAGCCTCGTTGATAAAGAACATGTTTACTATTTGTCATAGAAGCTGTTTTAAGATATATCTATGAATAATATAACTTCTAACTTTAAATCCGCTTTTATTGCCCTTATAGGAAGACCTAACTGCGGCAAATCCACACTTCTTAATACCATACTTGGAGAGAAGCTTTCTATTGTTACACCCATGCCGCAGACTACCCAAAGAAATATGAGAGGTATTTACAACGGTGAAGGATATCAACTTGTATTTGTAGATACTCCCGGTTTTCACAGAGGGAAACATGCACTGAATAAAGCGATGTATAAACAGAGTACAAAGATGTTTTCAGACGCCGGAATAGATATACTGTGCTACCTTGTTGACCTTTCCCGCCCATTCGGCAAGGAAGAGGGTGAGATAGCCAAGATGGTTGAGAATTTGAAAATATCTGTTTGCATTGTTTTTAATAAAAAAGATTTGTGTTTATCAGTTGATGAAACAATAAAATCTTTTTTTTCAAGATACCCGAATCTTGCCCGTTTACAACATATTTCTATCAGCGCTATTTCTCCTTCAGCAAAGGAAATATTTTTTAAAGCTATTAAACCTTCAATATCATTCGGCCCACAGTACTACTCCGAAGAAGATATAACAGATTCAAACCTGCGTTTTTTTGCCGCAGAATACATTCGCAAACAAATCATCGGGCTCACCCATGAAGAGGTTCCCCATGCAGTATTCGTTGAGATTATGGATTATAAGGAGTATGAGAATAAACATGTAGTTAATGCAACAATCCATGTTGAAACACAGGGGCAGAAAGGTATCGTGATAGGCAAGCAGGGAAAAGTAATCAATCGAATCAAAAAGCAGGCAGCAGAAGAGCTGTCAAAATTGGCGGGCGCTACGGTAAATATTATCTGCCATGTTAAGGTTTCGGCGAAGTGGCGGGATAATAAACAGTTTCTTGGTGAGATGGGGCTGGATGTGAAGTGAGTGAGCGTGTTTTAATAGTTTTTGCGATTATTTAAATCGTACGGTATAACATTAGTTCACTATCAGTATCAAATATGATAGTTGACTGCGGGAGATTTGTAAAAGATAACAAGATACTAAGTTACTAAGATATCACCGTCTCTAAATGCGTCCCTAAAACGTATATTATTGATGCACAAATTTCTAATAAGTGAATAACTTTATTCACTCCGGCTAAAAAGGAAGTGGCTATATATCGCTTCCTTTGCTTTTAAATACCTGTCTATTTAAAATTTATGAAATGTGATGCTTATCACAGACAAATAATAATTTTAATATTATATTTTTATAAAACAGATATTCCATTAATAACACTCTGAGGTTGTCATGAAAAAGAATAAAGCCATCCTTTCCTTTATTTTAGTCCTATCCATATTCAGATTAATTGCCTTTTCAAGCGAGATCATAGCTGTTAACACTCTTAGCGTAAGGGGTTTAGGCAGAAGTGAAGCTATTTCTTTTACTGATGTCTTGCGTTCAGAGATTGGTAAAACCGGAAAATATGATGTAATGGAACGGGCGAAAATGTATGAAATCCTGAAAGAGCAGGGTTTCCAACAGACCGGTGTCTGTGACGAGACTTCCTGTGCCATAGAGATGGGTAAACTTCTTGCCGTAAAATATATAGTACTTGGAAACGTCGGTAAAGTCGGAAAAACTTTTACGTTAAATATCCGGATTGTAGAAATAGGCTCTGGTAAAATCATAAATGATATAACAGAATACCATAAAGGATCAATTGACGGACTACTAACAAAAGTTATTCCAATAGCAGCACAAAAGCTTGTAGGTACATACGAGAAAAAAAGAAAGCCCGGAATCATTATAGCTATTTCTTCAGTTATCGCAGTAGCGTTTATTGTTCCTGTGGTGTACCTTGCCACTAAAGACGACGAACCCGGTTCATCAGATATAACAATAATATGGGAATAATTATGAATAAACTAATAACACTTTCAGCTATTACAGCAGTAATTTTGTCGGTATTTCTGTATTGCTCAAAAGACCTCAGCACATCATCAGATACTACCAGTATTGCCCCCCGCATAATTTGGAAAACGGCAGGTGTGCAATCCATACCTTCCGGTATTGACAGCGTTAGGATTACAATTTCATCAGCTTCACTTGATATTGATATGGTAAAAACATTTGCATATGAAGATAATCAGGGAACAATTACCAGTGTACCGGCTGGAATAAGCATTACTATAAAAATAGAAGGTATTGATTCAACCGGAGCAGTTGCTTACTACGGTTTTGTAGAGGTTGCCGAAGTTGTAGCTCCTACAATGGAGATAACAATAGAAGCTCATCAGGTAACGCCTTTTGCTCCATCAAACCTTGTTGCGAATGAGCTTTCATTTGACAAAATAAGACTGATATGGGCGGATAACTCAAGCAATGAGGACTATTTTATTGTTTATATATATAATATCACCAATTCAACTTATGATAGTATTGCTCAGATAACAAGTAACTCATATACCGATACAGGACTAATTCAGTTAAAAACATATCAATATTTAGTTAAAGCCTGCAATCAGGCAGGGTATTCAAATCAATCAAACAGTGCCTCAGCAACAACCATGTTTCTGGATAATACGGGACCAACGATTATCGTTGAATCGCATACTGATCCAGACACTGTAAATAAGCGTACAATCACACTGTATGGAAAAGTAACTGATACAAGCGGTATTTTTCAATTCTTTGTAAATAATTTACTTGCTGATTTGAATGATGATTTGTGGATGGTAGAGAACTTCTATCTTCCAGATACTTTAGCTAATCAGATAATTCTTAATGCAACTGACAACAGCGTGTTTAAAAACGTTTCCCAAGATACGATAACTGTTGTTTACAAGGAAGATTATGTTGACACAACAAATAATGCTCCTGTTTTTACTGTTTCTTCCAGCGATCTTGAAGCCACTGTAAAAGCAGGTAAGGAATATGAAAAGATATTAACCGCAATTGACCAAGATGATAACGATTCTATGTGGTTTGAGGTAAGTACAAAATTAACAATTTCCATTGATACAATACGATGGACTCCCCAGATTTCAGATACAGGTGTTAATAATTTCTATGCTCTGGTTAAAGATAGAAAACTGGCGAAGGACTTGATAAGCTGGACAATAACAGTGCTTGATACTGGCAGTAATGTCCCAAATACACCTCCTGAGTTTATAACACAGGTTGCTGACATTGAGGATAGTATTGTGAAGAATAATCAGTACCTGGATACACTAAAGGCTCAGGATGTTGATGAAGATAGTTTGACATATTCTAAGGTTTCAGGTCCTACAGACTTATTGATCGGATCAAAGAACGGTATAATCAATTGGACACCTTCCGATACCGGTAAATTTAATGTTATTGCAAGAGTAGCAGATGATTCTGCTGCATATGATGAAATTGCCTGGACAATAATAGTAATTTCAGATTCGATACAACAGAATAATCCACCGCAATTTATTACAGACTCAAGTGATATGAAAGACTCAATTATTTTAGGTCAAATATATAAAGATACAGTTGAGGCTACAGATCCAGATGTTGGAGATATTCTAAAATACTCATTAATAAATGGTCCTGTTTCTGTAGATAGTGTTTATGGAATAGTAACCTGGACGCCAAGCTCAGCGGGTAAGTTTAATGTAACAGTACGAGTAACAGATGATTCGAGTGCATACGAAGACCTTACATGGTCAATTACAGTTGTTGATACTAATCACACACCCGTATTTACTTCTATACCAAGTGATATGGAAGATACAGCATATGTTAATACAGAATATAAAGATACAGTTCATGCAACAGATATTGATGGGGACGTGCTTACCTTTTCATTTATTGATTCAGTAACAGGCATGGTTCTTACAGACAGCATTATTACCTGGACGCCAAATGTGAACGATACTGGCAGTAATTCAGTTTCTGTACAGGTAAGTGATGGGAACGGTGGATATGATACATTGAGTTGGACTATTGCCGCCATTGATACCACTGTTATTAAACCTGATATAACTGACGATCCGCAGCCGGTTACTGTTAATGTAGGCCAGACTGCGACATTTGGCGTTGTCGCCACAGGTACTAAACCTTTTGCTTACAAATGGCAGAAGAACGGTGCGGACATATCCGGCGGAACGGATTCGAGTTTCACGACACCCGCGACAATTATAGGCGATAGCGGTTCTACCTTCCGATGTATCGTTAGCAACAGTGCGGGAGGCGATACTAGCGCAGCAGCTCTATTAAAAGTTACTTCAGGTACTATAGTTACAGACATTGATGGAAATGTATATCAAACGGTAATGATTGGGAGTCAGGTATGGACAGTTGAAAATTTGCGGACGACCAAATATAACGACGGCACCGCAATTCCTTATGTTACGGATAATTCTGCATGGGCTAATCTCACTACGCCGGGTTATTGCTATTATGGTAATGATTCTGCAGCCAACGCGGTTAAATACGGGGCTTTATATAACTGGTATGTTGTAGAAACAGGGAAACTTGCCCCGGCTGGCTGGCATGTCCCGGATAGTGTAGATTGGGATATCCTGCAAAATTACTTAATTGCTAACGGCTACAATTGGGACGGCACAACAACAGGCAATAAAATCGGTAAGTCAATGGCTGCAAAAACTGATTGGAACTCGTCAGCTACTGAAGGCGACGTAGGAAATAACCTTTCATCGAACAACAGTAGTGGTTTCTCGTCTTTGCCGGGCGGGGGTCGTAACAACAATGGTAGTTTCGGCAACATTGGTGGCTACGGTGACTGGTGGAGTTCTACGGAGCGCAATGCTACGAGCGCTTACTTCTGTCGCCTCAGTAGCCATCACCCCGGCCTTAATAGGGACTACGACAATAAGGAGTATGGTATTTATGTTCGGTTGGTTAAAGATTGACTATTTATACATATTTCCAACGAAATAACATGCTCCTAAAATTCACCTACCTCGACCAATGGCGACATATACCCCGTTATGAACAGTGGGAAGTGAGTTAAAATTACTTTCTTTCGCTATATTATTCTTTATCATCATATTCAACATAGTCACCGAAAAGATCAGTAACTATGTGCTCAACCAAAAGTTCAAATCTATTAGCATATTCGACCAACTCCTTGGAAAGAGCAACAAGCTTCTCATGGAAATTGCCATCTCCGCGAGCGTATTGTGCTAATCTCTTAGTAATTATCCCATCGGCGATAGGGTATACGCAATCCACCTTCCTCTCAGAATCGCCGATAAGAACAATTGGCGGGTACTCGGAGACAGACGAGATGATATCCTCAATAGAAAACGTCTGCCCAAAATGGAAGCCAAGCTTATTTCGGATATCCTTAAGAATAGTGTTACGAAAAGAATCCTTCTGTTTGACTTCATTCCTCAGCCACTCAATTTCTTTTGAATGAGCAACAAGTCGGGTACCCAAAGTATTACCCAAAATACGTTCAAGAATAGAAAACCCCCGTTTTGTTCCCTCATATAAATAGGATGCGAAATTGACCAATCCACGAAGAATATCTCGTATCTTGGAAGGAGAATCTAATGTATCAACAATCCTCAAGATGTCAGATGAGCAAGACATGAAGCAATTGACAATATTGCTAAGTTCCACTGTACTCGTAAGTCCCGGTATGTTTCGGAGA
>JAUXBV010000021.1 GCA_030619215.1 Fibrobacterota bacterium
CCAGTGCCCCGTCTTTATTAAGCATGGCAGTTTTACCGGTATTATAGCTAATGCCATAAGTAAATGTCTGCTGAAGGATCACGTTCGGGGAAGCAATAAAGTAATGAAAAGGCCTGATGCGCAACCGGTAATTGGTATATCTGAAAATATTCCTGTTGAGGTCAAGCCCCGGCAGGGACTCAATATTTCCGTTGATTTCCAGACAGGGAGTAAAGACATCATTGGCAAAAAAATGCATCTTCAGGGCCGGGTTAATCGAAAAAGGAGTATATTCACGTGATTTGGTAATATTGTGATAGAGTTCAACATTCCCGATAAAATCAATTGTATTGGCAAGCCGGGGAAGAGATGGAAGATCCTTTGTCATGACTACTTTTAAGGATGAAAAGGTCGAGTAGATATCCGGTTTACAGCCCGGTAACGTGTTGGTGTAGCCGCAGGGATTGAAAAAAATCTCAACGGGATAATAGGGTACGATCTGAGCCCGGCAATCTATTGCGAAATAAAAACATAATAAGCATTTTAAAAGAGTTATGTTAAATTTTTTGTGTAACATAGGTATAATAATATAATAGAATTTTAAAGGTTGTAGATTTCTTTTATGACCTTATATGACCTTATATGACCTTAAAACATATTATCTTTTAAAGTCTATATGAAAAAAAGAATCCCCTTTTCACTATTAAATATAGTAAACTCTGAGCGAATAGCTTAACTTTTTTCCCATAACACAATATAAATGAAGTAGTTAAAAATTGCTCCGTTTTATCATTTGCCGGCTGGTTTCAGGAGAGCCTTGAGCATAACGTCAAGATTGTACTCCTGCAATTGAATGAAGCTGTTTATCTCCTTTCTTGATTTAACCATATTTGCAAAACAGACAGTTTGCGCACCGACTCTTTTTGCAACCTTCTGGGGCAGTCGCGGATTTTGTGCCTGGTGATATAACACCAGCTTTACTTTATCCTTTTTTGCCCTGGTAATCAGTTGGGCAAGATGTTTGGAGTTGGGAGGGATACCGGGTTTTGGCTCCAGGCAGCCTGTTACCTTCATACCATAAAAGTAGCAGAAGTAAGAAAGGTCTGCATGGTATGATATTACATGCACCCCTTTTAGGGGTGCCGCTTTCTTAAGTAAATTCTTTTCCATATTATGAAGCTTCTGTAAATATTTTTCATAGCGCATTGTATAGTATTTTTTATTTTTACTGTCGGTGCGCACATACGCCTTATATATATTTTCCGCCATATATTTTCCCGCGTACGGGCCGTTGTTGTAATGCGGATTTCCAAACTTATGCCCTCCCGGATGCTGTAAACCCTTTACATTTTCCTCAGAAGGTTTCTCAAGAATATCCAATCCTTTATAAATTTCAACCCATCCCGGATTCCCTTTTTTGACTCTTTTATTACGTGAAGAAGAAACCAGGGGCTTCAACCAGAAACTCTCCGCTTCCAGCCCAAGGCAGAAAACAAGGTGCGCGCGGTTTATTTTGGGGAGAAAGCTGGATTTTGCCTGTACAAAATGATAATCTTCACTCCCCCGGGCAAGAGAAAAAACCGACACAGAGTCGCCGCCGATATTTTTTGCGATATCCGCAACGTCGGGGATTGAGGTGATAATATTTAATTTTGCATAAATGTCGGTTATTAACAATATGGTAGAAAGAATTAAACATTTAGTTAATATATTCATAAGAATGGGACTTAATAAGTTTATAAGAATTTTAATAAATACTATTAATTGTTCTGCAATTTTAACAACATTTTCTTATATTATTAATATACCCCTCTTTATAATTTAAGACCAAAATTATAGTTTATATTATAATTTTTAAAATTTTTTTTTGCGCTGTTATATGAGCAAACAATTTTGCAAGATAACACAACGTATATATGATATAACAGTTTTTTAAAACGATAATATTTTTTTTAGGTTAAAGACGTAACAATTTATATTAATCACTATGGAAACTAACCGGAATTTTTCTTCAAAGTTAATTAAAGCATTATTTTTGCTTTATTGTGCCGTTCATATATGTTTCGGCCATGCCCATGTCTTTATTGACTATAAAGTTCATGCCTGCATCACCGAAAACGGCCTTGAGGGTGTATATGTCAACTGGACCTTTGACCGTATGTACACGCAGTTTATTAAGAAGGAGTTTGACAAGAATAAAGATAACAAATTAAGCAAAGAAGAACAGGCCGCTGTTTTTAAAAAATTCAATAAGGATTATGGTAAAATTGATTATTTTGCTGTTATTAAAGTAAATGGAAAAAATTATTCCGTTCCCAAACCAAAAAATTTTTCCGCAAGATTGGTTAATGACAAGGGTGTCGTAGCATACACATTTTACCTGCCACTTAAATTGGATGCGACAAAAAAGGAGACGGATGTCCAGGTATATTTTTTTGATCCGGTTATCTATGTCGCGTTTACAGTCATGGCAAAGGATGTCAGCATTCAGAACAAATCAAAGGCAGTTGAAGCGACCATAAGTTTAAAAAAAGTGAAATATACCAATTGCCCGACCATTTCAATGAAAGTACGTTCCTGAAATGAAAGGAATACTCACACTTCTTTCCTGCTTTGTCATTACCATGACCCTCTGGGGAAGTGATGACTCTTCCTCCAACGAACCCACTCACTCTGAAACAGAGGTTTCTTCCGGGCAAACAGCAGAGACCCGTGATGAATCATTCGACAATCCCTTTGCCGATGAGGAGGGGATTTCAGCGCCGGAACCTGCAGAGGGTGCCGCGGAATCCGAAGGAATTAAACCTACGGACAAAAAGGAGAAAAAACCGCCTTTCTGGTATAAATATAACTTTGGTAAAAAATATGTGACTACTTTACAAAAGAACCTCAATATCAAAGTTTCAAATTTAGTGCATGAATTCAAAGCCAACATGACCTTTACAAAGGCGCTCCTTGTGTTTTTTGTGTGCTTTTTTTACGCAATTTTGCACACAGGAGGCCCGGGACACGGGAAACTGATATTGGGAACCTATTTTTTGACGGACGACCAGAAAAGAAAAAAGAGTGACGCCGCCATTGCGGGAATAATCGTTTCACTGACACACAATGGCATGGCTGTAGTTCTAAGCGGGTTATTATACCTGTTTATCCATTCCTTCGGCGACCAGAGGCAAATGCAGGAAGCGGCAAAACAAATTGGCGGAGTCATTGTCATATTAACGGGAATCGTGATAATGCTTACTACTGTTTTTCGTAAAAAATTGAATTTTTTTAACAGCGAAAAAGCTGCGAATAAAATGAAAAAATATCCCCTTTACTTTATCGCCATCTTATCCGGTATAGTCCCATGCCCGTTAGCCTGGACCGTATTAGTATTGTGCATGACAATGGGTTTATACTGGCTTGGCCTTTTTGCTGTTTTTGGCATGGCCATCGGAGCCGGTATAACCGTTGGCACAACCGGTTTTGTTATACTCGCCGGAAAGGAAAAACTGTTCAGTTTTGTAAACAAAGACAAGGCTGAAAAAATTGCTCATATTCTGAGATTTTGCGGCGGGATGTTTTTAGTTGTATTTGGTTATTTAATGACTCAGGTTGTCTAAAAACATAATTAATACATGTTAGATAATAACACACACTTTGACAAGTAGTAATTTTAATAAACAGCTAGTTATTTTTTGTAGAACACACCTTCTTTGCAACACTAATATAACCGGTAATAACCCCGTCCGCCCCCTTTGAAAAAGCGTCTTTTATCTGTTCAATAGTATTTACGTTCCAGGGGTATACTGTTATGCCATAGCTATGGGCATTGTTGACAAATCCTGAAGTAAATTTATTCTTTTTCCATTTTGTGTGTAAAGAGCATGCTTTTATTTCATGCATATATTTAAGATGAGGTTCTAATTTATTTCGTATTCCAATAATGCCGATGGGAATTTTTTTATTTATTTTTCTAATCTTTTTAAGTTCGTTTAATCCAACTCTTTTCCTTGCATTATTTCTTTTTGTAAATGCTGTTACTATAAAATCTGTATATTTCCATTTTTTCTTTGTTACATATTTCCGTATAATTGATGCCGCATGTTCACCGGTTCCTTTACTCTTTAAATCTATGTTGATTATGGGTCTGTTTCTATTAAGCTCCATACATTTTTTTTCTATTAAATCCAACACCTCTTCAAGGACTGGGGTTCCTTTACGTATAGCAATCCTCATGTAATGCGTAACTTTTAAATTACCTTTATAAAGGTGTACATCAAGTTCAATACCGGGGGAGCCTGTTTCAAGCGCCTTTTCAAATGCTGCCAGGGTGTTTTCCTTTTTGCGATTTGCAGCTCCACCCCTATGGGCGAAAAAAGGTATCGGCCACGGTTGTGGAGTAGGTACTTTTAGTTTTTGGGCTTTAGTATGCACGTTAAACAGCTAGTTGATGTTAAAATTAGAGGATAAAATAATCGCCGGTATTTAATAAATACAGCGTTCATTTGTTATTATAATTTTGAGCGTATTTTATCTATTATTTCTTTTGCCATTGAATCAACTTTATCTTTTTCCGATGCAGTGGCAACAGCGTCAAAGCTTTGATCCTTTATCTTGGGAATCCACACACCGTCACCGGAAGTTGTAAGAACAATAGTCTTATTATCCTAAATATAGGATAATATTGAGTCTCTTTTAAGAGAGATAATGAGTACTAACAAATAAATTTGTAAGTACTCATTATAGAAGCGGACAGGTCATATCAAATATGCCCTGCCGCTTAACTCACTATTATCTTTCCGGCTCTTAACAAATCTCTTTACAATTGGATCCATCCCGCCGGCCATGCATGTATTGATAAGAACTATTGCGTTATATGAATCGGCCTCCTCTCCTTTTAATTTTTTGTTACCTTCGTTATCCTGTTATCAACTCCCTGATTTTTTTTATTTCCGCTTTTATCAGTACAAGACAGTCCTGGGAATCCTGAAGCACATCCACCAGTTTGAGCCTGGTTGATTTAAGACGTTCAACCTTATCTACTGGTTTCTCCTCCAGTCTTACCTTGTATATTTCCACAGCTTCCCTTATGCTGTTCTTGTTCTGTTTGGAAAGGTCTGCAAACAGAAGGTGTTCTTTTTTGTCGCTGTGTGAACCCAACGGTTTGACCAGTGAAACAAGAAAAGGACCCGGATTCCTGCGAAGTCTCCTGCTGATATCTCTCTTGTTTTTAAAATATTTACTCAGGGCTGCAACATACTTTCTTGACAGGTTATAGTTATACCGGTCAAGTAGAGATGTGTCTCTATGGTATGGTTCCTTAAAAGGAATGTAAAATACGTTCGTTTCCTGCGGAGAATAGATTGAAGTATCTCCAAGTGTATCAACATACCCGATGATTGCATCAAGTATTACTCTGTATCGCTCCGTGATTTCCTTTCCCTCTTCTGTGGAATCCTTCTGCTCATATTTAAAAAGTACATAGGTATACATTCCATAACCGGTTTGTTCCATAAAAGCGTTATAAAGTGGTCCCCATACATGGTGCTCAATTTCTGATCCTCCGTCCTTTATCGTTATACCGCCGCCGCAACCTAATAATAAAAGAACGATAAAAATAATTGCACAGTTTTTGAGATTAAATAGGGAAGAATTTTCTTTCTTATATATCATTATTATTTGTTCTCCGATTTTTTGATTTCACAATACGGTTGTAGGCTAAGTAACCAAACAGCGATAATAAAAATGAGAGAAATGCAATGGTAACAGCATAAGTTTTAATTGAAGTGTTTGGTAAAATACTTTTTAAGACTAAAAGTAAGACAGTCCCGATAATTACGGCAACTAGTATAATAACCTGAAGAGGTTTTAATATCTTTTCGGATTTTTTATTTTCAGCCATACTTTCCTTTTATCCGTTAGAGAATTGTTTATACACCAGCCATTTTGTATCCTTCTGGATATTCAGTTGGAGGGTGTGGGAATAAATTTTTCCTGTAAGTATTTTAAGCGAGCTTTCCACAGCTTTAGGATTGCCTGTATAGAATATGAATTCGCGGGCACCTCCTGTTGTAACTACAGCAGCGAAGAGTGCTATACCTTTTTCGTTCAGTTCCGAGTTAATAATTTTCTCTATTTTTTTAAGTTGTGTATCTTCTTCCTTATCCGGGAGCCCGTTTTTCATGGGATTGAGAATCGCGACAGTAATACCTGCCTGATGTTGAAGGTCTTTATGGCCGATAACGTCTTCCAGCCCCTGGTTAACCCGGATAGACAAGGGCATCCGGCCATATTTACCTTCGAGCGTTACCCAGCGGTCGGTAACGTGGGGCAGGGCCTTTTCCGGGGATGATTTTTTTCCGCATCCCGGAAAAAGGCAGAGGATAAAGAGCAGGTATAAAGCTTTTTTATGCACGTTTCTTAAAAAATGCAAAGGTTATAATCAGCCAGAATACAATAGCCCCAACGGTTATCAGAAGTACCGGTACACCGCCAAGACCTCCTATTGCAGGAGCAGCCAGAAGCGGTACGGCAGAGCTGGTCCATAAGCCACCTCCCATAAACGGTTCGTGCAGAAGCTGTTTGGAGGCAAAAGCATCAGCGGCAGGGCTTTCGTATTCAGGATCAACAACACGCAGCAGCAAAAGGCCTGTTGCAGTAACACCCATTGATTGTCCTAGTTCCGCGATTGAGCGCTCAAACCAGAAATCGGGCAGGAGTCTTTTTGCCAGATATAGAACACAGAATATATTCCATAAAAGGCCTGCTACTACAAGAATGAAAAATGGAGCTAAAGATGGAATGAGTGCCTTTATATTTATTGTTGAAATAGCGGCTACAACTAAAAAATCCAGAGAAGAGTTCTGAATCCTGCGGGTTAGCCCGGGGTCAATTAATTTATGCTTATCGAATTTATCTTCTAAAAGCTGGACGATCAAACCGCCAAGCATGCAAAGCGGAAACAGGGGGAAACTTTGGGCAATAACATGAAAAGTTTTATTACCGATTAAGGAATCCAATCCTAAAAGCCCCTGTTTGCCCAGCCACCCAAGAAATATTGCTATACCGACGACAGAAACATGAAAGGTGAAAGTCTCAATGGCATCAGCGGAAATGGTGAGTTTACCTGCATTAGGGCGTTCCTCGATATTAAGTACGGAGGAGGTATAAGCATCCACAGCCTTGGGCTTGTGAGAAAGGTGGCCTTTGCGGGCTGCCCAGTTTATAAGCACCATACCGATAATGATCGCACTCATTATACCAACCGTTGCACTTGCCAAACCAAAGTCCTTACCTTCAGGATAGCCCAGGGCTTCAAATACAGGGGCCATTCCCCCCGCTGTGCCGTGGCCGCCCTCAAACCCGATCGGGATAATGGCGCCAAACATATGCGGTACCTTAAAAATCGGCGTCAGAAAAAAGAGCGTGATTCCAATACCAACGGTATACTGTCCCCAGGCAACGATTTGGCCGTAAGCTAACTGCGGTCCTGCCCGGCGCCACAAGGTGGTTACTTTTGGTAAGGTGACACCAAGGAACAGGCAGGCAAAAACGATATTTATTAAAAAGCTGGGCATCTTACTCCAGCCGAAAGTCCAGGTGTTGACAAAATCAGCAAGCTCAGGAGTATTTGCATTGCTGAGTGTCTGAACAATAATAAGGCCCAAGACTCCTCCGATAACACATGACGGCAGATAAAGCTTATGTAGTAATTTAATGCGCATTCTCAGCCAGTGGCCTACCCAAAGCAGGATACATAAACCTATAAAAGGTTGAACCATAACGAAACCTCCCCTCGAACAGAAGACAAAAAATTATATCTATAGTGAAAAATTCAGAAAAGCTTTCTAACAATTATAAAATAAGATATTGGTTATTATAGATGTTTTTATATAATAAATAATTTTTTATACAGCATTTACTATTGTGGCAGACACATGAAGGAATAAATATATTCGCAAAAAGGAAACATTTATTAGCTGGTAGTGTTATGATAATGAGTATACAAAGTGAAGTACGGATAAAACTATCCGCTATTCCTTTAATTATTTATTTTGCGATTAAATAAGAAAATTAGTATCTTTTTATCTTTTGTTTGGTTTCCCATGCTAAAGTAAATATTAGCAAGAATTGAAAGGGGGTGTACCGTGAATAAATTAACACCCAAGAGAATGTTTTTCACCAAAGGGGTGGGACATCATAAAAACAAACTTCAGAGTTTTGAGTTGGCACTGCGGAGTGCAGGGGTTGCACAATGCAACCTGGTAGCGGTATCAAGCATATTTCCCCCGGATTGTAAGATCATATCCAAAGAAAAGGGGATTGCGTTTTTAGGAACGGGCCAGATCACCTTTGTTGTAATGGCCAGAGAGGCGACCAACGAGCCGAACAGGCTTGTCAGTGCGGCAATAGGACTGGCCAGGCCGAAAAATAAAAAAGTATATGGTTATCTCAGTGAGCACCATGGGTTTGGGGAGACCCTAACCAAAGCGGCTGATTTTGCCGAAGACCTTGCGGCAACCATGCTGGGTTCAACCCTGGGAATTGAAGTTGATCCTGATGCAGCATGGGATGAGAGGAAACAGGTGTATAAAGTTGGTGGAAAGCAACAGTTTGTGAGCAGAAGCATTGCACAAAACGCAAGGGGGCATAAGGACGGCCTTTGGACAACTGTTGTGGCAATGGCTGTGATGTTACTGGACAGTTAATAAAAAGGGGAATTTATGAATGGAATATAAAGAGTCTTTTTTTAAAAACGAACCTGATATTATCCCACCGGTTTTAACCCGCAGTATGAGCATTGTCGACCTCGTTAAACTTCTTGGCGAAATCTCTTTTGAAGCACGCAATGTACATCGGGGCGCGCTCCTGTTTAAAAATATGATTAACGACGGCGACGTAATATGGCTCGGCATTGCAGGTGCGGGCATCGCAGGTGGGATGGGGGGTATGGTAATTTCCTTAATTGAGGCGGGGTTTATTGATGTTATCTGCTCTACCGGGGCACAGGTATATCACGACCTCCATTTCGCCTTTGACCTTCCCGTAAAAGCGATTTCACCGCGCGTTGATGATGACCTGTTACGTAAACATGGCGATACCCGAATTTATGACATCGGCATTCGTGATAAAGAAACACTTGACGCTCAGGATGAAATAATTCGCAACTTTATAAGAGAGAAACACCCGGAGCTTTCAAAAAAACCGGTTTCTAGCTGGGAATTCAACTATCAACTGGGTCTTTGGGCTGCAGGGAATTCGAAATATCCACAGAGAAGTTTTGTCGTTGCTGCAGCACAAAAGGGTATCCCCATATTCTGGGATTCCATGTCGAATCATTCAATTGCCATAAATGTTGCCCGAACGGATAGAGAGGGTTATCCTATTGACCTTTCGGGGCCTAAGGATGTTTTTGATTCTGCAGCAATCGCTTATTCTTCGGATATGACAAGTTTTGTTGAACTCGGCGGCGGAGGCCCTAAAAATTTCATTCAACAGACAGGCCCGACAATAAATCAGGTCATGAAAATAAAATTTGGCGGTGCGGATCGGGGATTACAAATAGGAACTGCCGTGGAAAAAGAGGGCAGCCTCTCAAGCTGCACCTTTGGTGAAGCAGTCACCTGGGGAAAGTACCGAAAAACCGATGAGGATAAACTGGTACAAATCTGGGGTGAATACAGTGTTATCTTTCCGATTCTGGCAGCATACGTTATGAACCGGTGCGAAGCCCGTTCTCAAAAAAACATTGTTTCAAAAATACCGGAATTTGTTAACAAATTGGAATCAGCGCGATGAAACTGCACAAGAAACAGTTTTTGGGTATAGAGGGTGAATTTGTCAAATATGACAAATCGGCAGTGGCAATACTGCCGTTTCCTTATGAGGGTGGCGTCTCCTATGGAAAGGGGGCGGCCCAGGCACCGGGTGCAATCATCGATGCCTCTCATTATCTTGAGCTGTATGACGAAGTTCTGGATGCTGAACCGTACCGGGTGGGCATAGCGACTGTTGAGCCGCCGGACACCGGAAAAACACACCAGGAGATGTTCTATTCAATCTACTCAAATGCACACGATCTTATAGAAGACGATAAATTTGTTGTTGTCGTCGGCGGTGACCACTCGCTAAGCAGCGGCTTCTTTAAAGCGCTGAAGGAAAAATATACTGATTTGGGGGTAATACAGCTTGACGCGCATGCTGACCTTCGGGATACCTATGAAGACAGCCCTTTAAACCATGCATGTGTCATGTCCCGGATTCGGGAAATGGCGCAGGACACTCTTCAGATTGGTATCCGCAGTATGAGTGCTGAAGAGGCGGAAAAAATAAAGAGGGAAAACATTTCATTATGCACGATGGACAGTTTTCGAAAAGGAGTGTTTGATATAGACGGCGCACTTGACAACCTGCCGGACAATCTCTTTATTACCGTTGATGTGGACTGCTTTGACTGGAGTGTGATTCGAAGCACCGGCACACCGGAGCCGGGAGGATTTCTATGGGATGAAGCATTGCGCTTGCTGGGAAAGATCTTTCAGAAAAAAAATATTGTTGCGTTTGATATTGTGGAGCTGTCCTATTCCTCTAACGATCTTAACTCACCTTTTGCAGCCGCGAAATTGATTTACAAGATGCTTGGATTTAAATATTTCACAGGTTAATCACAATCAGTAAAAACATACAGGTCTTTAATCTGCAAAGCAAGCTTCGCCGGGCAGGAGATGATATCTGTTTCATCACTGGTAAACAGGTTATAAGCTTTTCTCTTTTCTTTACCAAAAAAAAGTATTATACCGCATTGAGCACTAGAAAGGAGGCTCCGCGACATAGTGATTCGCCTTTTAGGCAGCTTGGGGGAGTTGTGAACCCGCAAAAAAAACCGAGTTTCATTTTTAATTGAGTGGTGATTGGGAAACAGGGATGCAACATGCCCGTCCTCACCGGCACTCATAAGGGCAAGGTCCAGCCTTCCCCCGTTTTGAATGAATAGCTGCTCGTATTGAGAGAGTCCGAGGTCTCCCTTGCTTGCATCCATAATAAATGGGTGTACATTCTCTTTCGGCAAGGCATTGCTATTGATTAACGGTTTAATGAAATACTCATTTGCCAGATTGAAATTGCTGTTTTTGTCATTCAGAGAGACAATACGCTCATCTACCATAAAGATGTGCACCCTATCCCAGGGAATGGACTTCTCTGTTAATTGTTCAAATATTCCCGATACGCTTCTACCTCCCGTGATTCCGAACACCACAGACCCCTGCTTTTCAAGCAAAGTGCGGACATGATTTTCAATAATATCGGAAGCATACCTCTCAAGGTTTTTTCTCGTTGACCTGACAGTAGTACTCATTTATTAATCCGGTTAATTCAAAAATCTTTCGTAAGTATTTGATGTGTTATAAACGAATGGCAGAGAAATTATGACCAATATGCTAATATAAATAAAGGAATGTATTATATATTTTTTTTAATTATCTTTAAAACGGCCTTTTCATTTAAATAGTTACAGTGTAAGATTAAGGGTAATAACGAAAAAAAAGACACATAAATTCTTTTATAAAAAGCGAGCGACAATGAGCAATGATAAAGCAGCTTTCAGCACGGGCCTTCCGGGGCTTGACAATGTACTAAAAGAAGTAATGCCCGGCGACAGTTTTGTCTGGCAGGTAGGCTCGGTAGATAATTATAAGCCCTTTGTTGGGCCTCTGTGTCAGAATGCCGCTGCCCGGGGGAAAAAATTGGTCTATTTCAGATTTGCCCAGCACCCAAAGCTCTTATGTGAAGAGAGTAATGTTGAAATTATTTATATGCATCCGGAACAGGGATTTGAAAAATTTATACATGAGATATTCAATGTGATTGAGCGAACCGGTGAGGGCGCCTACTATGTGTTTGACTGCCTGACCGAGCTGTTGGCCGACTGGAACAGTGACCGGATGCTCAGTAACTTTTTTTTACTGACGTGCCAGTTTCTGTTTAAATGTAAAGCTGTATCCTACTTTGCTCTTTTACGAAATCGCCATTCATTTCATGCAACAGACGGCATTTTTGAGAAGGCGCGGGTTATTCTGGATGTATACCGCAACAAGGAAAAACTGTATATACACCCGCTCAAAGTACATGGCCGCCACTCAGCTACGATATATATGCTTCACAGTTGGGAAGGCGACTCTTTCCTGCCGGTAACCAACAGTACCATCGTATCCGAAATTCTTGTCGGTGTACCGCAGCCGTGGCTTGACTTTACCTACCACCGGCTCGGTGAGTGGACAAGCACTTTTGCCAAAGCGCATGAAACGCAGAATGATGTTCTCATGGGTAAAATACCTGCCGGTGAAACGGATTTTTACTTTAAAAAAATTCTGAGAATGGCGGTTACCAGGGATAAGAGGTTTTTACAGCTTGCTGAAAAATACCTTGAATTCCCCGACCTGCTGGATATCAGAAAGCGAATGATAGGTACGGGTTTGATAGGGGGGAAATCGGTCGGCATGCTCCTTGCCCGCGCCATTCTCAGAAAAGAAAAGCCCGAATGGAAAGACCTGCTTGAAGCGCATGACTCTTTTTATATCGGCTCGGATGTTTTCTATACTTACCTGGTGCAGAATGACTGCTGGTGGGTAAGAAGGAAACAGAATAGCCTGGTTACCCTGCTGGAAGTTGCGGGCGAGGCGCGGCAGCGAATGCACGGGGGCAAATTCCCAAAATATATACGGGATCAATTTATAGAGATGCTGAATTATTTCGGCCAGGTTCCGATTATAGTGCGGTCAAGCAGCCTTCTGGAAGACAATTACGGGAACAGCTTTTCAGGAAAGTATGAGAGTGTTTTTTGCGCAAACCAGGGCACGCCGGCAGAACGCCTTGAGGCGTTTGTCAATGCTGTCAGGAGAGTCTATGCCAGTACGATGAGCAAAGAGGCCCTGACCTACCGGGCACAAAAAGGGCTCCTGGAGAATGATGAACAGATGGGACTTTTGATTCAGCGGGTATCCGGCGATGTTTACGGCAATCTTTTCTTTCCACAGTTTGCCGGTGTCGGGTATTCTTTCAATCCTTATGTGTGGAGCAAGGATATTGATCCGGATGTCGGGATGTTGCGCCTGGTGTTTGGCCTGGGAACCCGCGCTGTTGACCGGCATGATGATGATTATACCAGGATCGTCGCGCTTAATTTACCGAACAAACGGCCGGAATCAAGCTTTGACCAGGTACGGAGATATGCCCAGCAGAATGTGGATGTTTTGAACCTTAATGAGAATCAGCATTTATCAATCAAATTTAAGAATGTGATAAAGTCTGCCGACAATCTGCCCCTGGAGTTGTTTGCTTCGAAAGACGAAAAGCTGGAGGCGTTGGCGCGGGAAATGGGAGTTGACAGTGCGGACGCATGGGTGCTGACCTTTGAGGGGCTGTTTTCAAAGACGTCATTTGTTGAACATATGCGCGAAATGCTTCACATCCTGCAAAAATCCTATAACTATCCCGTTGATGTTGAATTCACCGCAAACTTCCTTGAAGACGGCAGCTACCGGATTAACCTGCTTCAATGCCGGCCGTTTCAGGTAAAGACGGAAAAAGAGAGTGTTGTTGAATCACCCAAAGGTGTTAAGGAAAAGGACATACTCTTTAAAACAAACGGCCCGATCCTCGGCAACAGTGTCGTTACACCCCTGGACTGGATTATATATATAGTACCTTCCGAATATGCTAACCTGCCCCAGAATAAGAAATATGCCGTTGCGCGCCTCATAGGAAAGCTGACCCACCTGGAGGGCAGGACGCCGGGAAAAATATTACTCCTCGGGCCGGGGCGCTGGGGAACGACCACTCCGGAGCTTGGTGTCCCGGTTTCCTTTGCTGAGATAAATACCGTATCTGCCTTATGTGAAGTTGGCCTTATGCATGAAGGGCTCGTACCTGACATGTCCCTGGGAACCCACTTCTATAACGACCTGGTTGAGATGGACCTGGTATACCTGGGGCTTATGCCGAACAGGAAAGAGACCCTTTTTAACGAAGCTTCTCTTGCCAAAGCGCCTAACCTTTTGAAACAATTGCTGCCTGAAAAGGGGAAGTGGTCTGATGTTATACGGGTTATTAAAGCGCCGGACAGCGAGAAGAGTCAGAAGATGTATCTGTACGTTGACGCTTTGAAACAGGAAGCGCTTTGTTATGTGCG
>JAUXBV010000257.1 GCA_030619215.1 Fibrobacterota bacterium
AATCTGAGGTATATAAACAGCTGGAGATTATGAACGCCACACGGGAAGACCTGTATGCCAGTATTCCCAATATAAGCCCTGTTGATGGCTGGATTACCAAAAAGTTTTTGAAGGATAATAAAAACCCGACCTCGAACCACCTCGGAGTGGATTTTGCAGCACAGAAAGGAACACCGATACGCTCTACCGCACCGGGAATAGTTGAAGGTGTTGTAAACGACACCCATTTCGGCCTTTTCGTTACAGTAAAGCATAAATTCGGGTTTGTGACCCGTTACGGTCATTGTATGCAAACACTTGTTTCCAAAGGAGACAGGGTCGAGCGGGGACAAACAATCGCACTTCTGGGCAATACGGGAACATCTTCCGCCCCGCATGTGCACTATGAAATATTAAAGGATGGGAAAAACGTTGACCCAATTAAATATATGTTTGACAGAATATAAATATTGAGAAATTTAACTAACTTTTAACACATACATAGAATACTGCCTGGGAGAAAAATTATGGAAAAAGGTCATGGTAAAGGATTGTATACGATTCTTGGGGAGGGAACGGTTTTCGAAGGATCCATCTCTGTACCGCACAATTTACGTGTAGAAGGCGCATTTAAGGGTAAAATCGAGACAGCAGAGGAGATAATAATTGGAGGTACAGGCGTGGTTAATGCCGAAATTAAAGCAAAAAGCGCGATTGTGGGAGGCAAGATTGTCGGCAACCTCATGGTTGAGGATCGGGTTGAGCTCCAGGAAAAGTCATCTTTGATTGGTGATTTGAGAGCAAGGGATCTGATTATAAATGAAGGCGCTGTTTTCCATGGAAACTGCTCCATGGCCAGCAACACAGATGAGAAGGTGTAAAAGTTCTTAATAAAATGTTGATAAATGGAAGTTGCATCGCGCCAATTGGTTGATTCTGTTGGAATTACAG
Source organism: Fibrobacterota bacterium (assembly GCA_030619215.1). Taxonomy (GTDB): domain Bacteria; phylum Fibrobacterota; class Chitinivibrionia; order Chitinivibrionales; family JANQEN01; genus JAUXBV01. Next base: position 931 of record JAUXBV010000257.1, read on the forward strand.
AAAAATATCGAGAGCGAGTAAAATCTTATTAACTGTTGATAATTGAAAACCATAAATATAAAAATATAAACAAGTTTACAATAATACTATTTCACCACACGTATTATATACAAAAGCAGAGTGTTTTTATTTATATATTCCCCTCCTTTTTGTTAAATGTGTGGTATAAGAGGAGCACATGAGAGTGTGCTCCTCTTTTTAACTTATTCCATCAAGTATTATTTTGGACGCAATGTTTGGGGCATTCAAAAACATAAAGCAGCGTGTAAAAATTCGTTAAAAGAAGGACAAATGATACTTAAAATAAAAACCCTAACAATATTCCTCTCTATTCTGATTGTCTTCAATTCCTGTACTGGTATACGACAGGGTATTGCCCTTTTGAGAACACCGGACAAATTCATTTCTCTGAATGATTCGGTCCATTTTGAGAATCAAAACGACAGCGTTTTTGCCAGTGAGGTTAATAAGGCTTTACAAATGTTGATTGATTCGGTTGAATTGAAGCATTATCGTCAATCGATGCTATTTGTTGCTTTTTTAGTAAAAGGCAAAGACCGGGCTTTCGAGAAGTTAATGCGATCAATTGTCAAAAAGGAACCCTTTCCAAAAGCTATTGGGAAGGCTTACGGAATGAAAGTAACTTTACTTTGGGATAGATTTATTGAAGAGATCAGAAAATCTGAAAAAAAATAAAGGTCTTAATTACTTTTGCAACATCGAAAGCCGATTTGCGGTTTAGCCGCCCCGCTCAGGCCGGGAGAGACTGTTTGACATTTGGAATAGGGCCCGCCCATGAGCATCGGTTTGCCCTTTGAGTCGGTTACCCATTCGAAGATGTTCCCAACCATATCATATACGCCGAACTTACCTACACATTTCAGCCGTGCACCCGATGGTTCCATCCTCTGTATTCCTTCCCTGTTACAATATGTTTTTTCCAGGCGATACCCATAGGGATAGGTATACCCCTCGAGACCGCTGCACGACCATTGCCACTCCTCCACAGCGCAGAGGCGCTTACCTTGTTTATTGCAGAGCTCCTGAGCTTTGTCATACGAAAAATTCGTTTCCGGGCGATTGCCTCTCTGGTTGGGGTATTCATATCGGTCGATGCATACCTTGAAAAAGGGTCGGCCATCTTTACCCGGCGGCAGGTCTACAAGAACCATATTTCCCGGGCAAAAAAGGGGCTTTGCATAGGTCTTGATTTTTTGTTCGTAGGTGGGTGCGGTATTTCTTTTAACGCGTAATATGCGATCGGTCTTAAACTCCCTTTTAACACCGGCAGGTGTCAGAATTACAATACCATCAGGATCCTGTGATTCTATCTTGCCCATAATGACAATAGGAGAAAGGTGTTTACCATATACGTCAACTTCCGGATTGAGTACATACACAGTATCAAAAGGCCCCTTGGGCTTTATCGGCCCGACCCGTATCTTCGGCCCCCTTTTTGGCTCTATTTTTATTTTTGATATTTGTGTAATGAGGTCTTTAGAGATCGGGATTATTGATCCCCCCACATCTATTTCAACCATTTCCGTATCTACGGCACTTACAATTCCTTTGTATATATTTCCATTGGTAATAAGTATCTTGATTCTACCGACAGCTCCTGAGCGATGCAGTAACTCTTTAAATGAGACAAACTCAGTCCCGCCAGGGGTGCCTTTCTTTTGGGGAGAAACAATCAGGGTATAACCATAAATAAGTGAAGCGTTGAATTTATAGGGAGTGCCCATGCTTTCGATTATTAAAGAGGTGTCGTCCTTTTCGTCAACAATACCCTCAAGGACCTCTCCGGATGCAAGATCCATCCTGTATATACCGCCAACCCGGATGTCATCGAGAGACTCAATGGCATACATCGTAGATGCCAGTGCGAAAAGAATCGTATAGATTGAAGTAAGCTTCTTTAACATTTTTTATGGGTATATGGGTAATTGCGGTTCTGGTGATATTATTTCAAGAGTTATAAAAATAAAGATTTAAAAGGAATTAACCAAGAGGAAACTGACATTTTATTGATATAAATCTTTTTACCATGGATATATTAAGGTTTTGGTTTAAGTATTTCATCGGGGAGAAATAATACAGCAACCATACCCGGTATTGAAAATATAAAGCTTATACCAAAATAGTATCCATATCCAAACCAACTACACAAAAACCCTCCTAAGACTCCTGCAAAAACACCACTTACACCCATGAAACCTGTTCCAATTGCATAATGAGCAGCCTTAAATTCTTTTATACATAGCCTCATTAAAAAAGTCATTAAAACAGCAGTTCCTAGTCCACCAGCAAGCTGATCAAAGGCATGTACGCATGCAATAAATATTAAATTTAATAGTCCAACAGGTTGTATTTCATCAGCACCAGTATTTACAATAAGAAAATGTGACAAGCATAAAGCGAGTATCATATAAACAATATTTGTTAAATTTTGAAGAAGGAGAAAGGGCCAGATGACTTTTTTAAGAGTAAATTTTGATATCATCCAGCCGCCAAATAATGCACCTGCAATAGAACAGGGAAGGCCAACAGCGGATGTAAGCCAACCATAATGGATTTTAATTCCAAGGTCAACACAAAATGGAGCAACCATTCCTGTGAGCATAAATTCGCCGGTTCTCAAAAAAATTATAGAGGCGAATATAATACCTATTTTATCTCTATCAATAAAAGTAAGAAAAGCTTTTGAATAAAAAGAGTCTGGGTCTTTAGTAATTAGGTCTTTTATTTTCTTTCTAAAAAGAAGAACAATTAACAATGAAAGGAAAAGAAGTATTGCAATCCAATGTGAAAACCAGACCTTTTTTAAAATTGGTACTGTTTCCTGGAGATTACTATAATATTCAGACTTATAATACCACCTTATTGAAATGATGATAAAGCTTATTATTGATGTTCCAAAAATAACTTTTATCTTTAAAAATGATATGAAAAACTGACAAATCGGATATCTTTCCTTTTCAATTTTTGGAAGAAGAAAGAGGTGGTATATAAAAAATAATCCCAAAACAATTGTTGAAGAGATAAATCCGAAAAACCAGTTATACATAGTGCCGACTGTTGCAATAATACCCGTTCCTGTAATCATTGCTATTCTATAGGCCATAACACGGTATCCAACAAATTTTGTTTGCCCGTCGGAGTCTAATGCTTCCATGTAATAGCCGTCAATAGCAGTATCATGGGTTGCTGCAATAATAGATCCAATAAAAAATAGTATTCCAATTGCCTGTGCCCCCCATGAAAGGGGTGCAAAAATGCCTGCCAGAAGTAAAACTATAACTAACAAAAATTGCATATTAAGCATCCAGGAACGCTTAGTTCCAAATCTATCAACTTGTGGACCCCATAAAAATTTAAGTACCCAGGGAAGACCAAACAAGGAAGTAAGGCCTATTGACTCAAGCTTAACCCCAATGTCTCTAAGAAAAAGTGGTGTTATTATTCTAATTATTGTATATGGAAAGCCTTGTGTGAAGTAGGTTGTAAAGGACCAGATATATGGAGACTGGATTAATGTGTTCTGTGCATTTTTACCGGCTGAATTCACTCTATGGGTTCCTTTTTTTTATATTGATCATTTAAAAAATAGTCATTGGTGAGCAACAAATACGGTAACTATATTAAAACCTTATTCAGATAGAAATTGAATTATACAGTATAATTTTTTTTACACAGGAGATATAACAATGGCTGGAAAAAATGTTGTCATATTCGGCCCTCCCGGTGCAGGGAAAGGCACCCAGGCCGTTAAACTGGCCGAGCTGCTCAATGTTCCCCATATTTCAACCGGCGACATGTTCAGGTATCATGTAAAGAATGACACCGAGCTCGGCATAACGGCAAAGTCATATTCCGACCGGGGAAAGCTGGTCCCGGATGATGTTACCATAGCAATGGTCAAGGAAAGGCTCGGGCGTGATGATGCAAAGGAAGGATTTCTTCTTGACGGATTTCCCCGCAGCGTTCCCCAGGCGGAAGCGTTGGATGGGATACTGGCGGATAACGCCACATCTCTTGACTGTGTCGTTAATATCCGGGTTTCGGAGGATGAAATCCGTACCCGCCTGGCAAAGCGCGCTGCGATTGAAGGCAGGGCGGATGATGCTGATCCTTCAATAATACAGAACCGTATTGACACCTACAAGAGCCAGAGCGAGCCCTGTCTCGGGTATTATAAAACAAAGGGAAGGCTCAGGGATATAAACGGTATTGGAACCATTGGGGAGGTGTTTGACAGGGTAAGTGAGGTTTTTGAGTAGAAACTCACCCCCGGCCCCTCTCTTTAAAAAAAAGAGGGGTGAAGTCTTTTTCAGAGTGAAAATTTAATGAGTAATAGAAGGATTGTTAAAAGGGCCGCTCGTAATTTAAGAAAGAATCAAACACCATCAGAAAAAAAATTCTGGGAGTTGGTTCGAAATAGAAAGTTATATGGGAAAAAATTCTTACGGCAGCACCCAATTGTGTTTAAATATGAAGGGAAAGAAAGGTTCTTTATTGCAGATTTTTATTGTGCTGAGAGGAAGTTGGTTGTAGAAATAGATGGTAAAATTCATGAAGACCAGATAGAATATGACACCATGCGAACATTAATCATTAATAAATTGGAAATGAAAGTCATTCGAATTAAGAATGAAGTGTTGGATAATATTGAAAAGGTAGCTAATACCCTAAAACCATTACTTGAATAATCTTTTACTATTGGTTCCCCTCTATTTGTAAAGAGAGGGGTTAGGGGTGAGTTTAAAAAGCTTATTCTTCATTAAAGTTGATTTTGAAAAGCTCTGCAATGGCCTCAACAGCGCCTTCTTCATCGGAGCCGGCCACTCGGTCGGTCGGGAAG
>JAUXBV010000471.1 GCA_030619215.1 Fibrobacterota bacterium
ATAGCGAAAGGGTTTCTCAAGCATTGTATTGATCATAATTTTCGTAAATAGGGTATATTCTGTAACTATGAATTCACAAGCAGCACAAAACTCTCCACACCTCTATTACTTCAATGCTCTTTTTGACCTGTGCCTTGGCGGGTATAATACGGAAAAGTTTACCTGCGCAGCCGCAGAGATGAGCTGCCTTTTTATCCCTCTAGGAAGCTCTCATGATAAGATTATACTCGATATATCCGTTTCGGATGATTACTTCAAATACCTTACTTTATACGGGATTGGCTGCCCGCATGTTTTGTCTGAAAATGAACAATGTAAAGGCACAATCGGGGACCCGTGGGGATGGGATGAGGGAGCGGTTGAGAGGTTTACAAAGGTTGGAGCGGAATGTGTTAGTCCTGATTTGACTGTTGTAAAGAGTATAAATTCCCACTATTTCAGCTACCAGTTTAATAAAAAAACAGGGACGGGTATTCCCGGAGCACAATGCTGCTCATCAAAGGATGAGCTGATTCAGGCGCTGAAATCATGGAAGCGGTTCCCCCTTGTAATCAAACCGGAATTCGGCAATGTCGGATATGGATTTATCCATAAGGAAGATCCTGTTTTGAGTTACAGGGAGCTGAAAAAAGCGGATATTTTATTTAGAGCAGGAAAGCATGTAATTGTAGAGCCGTGGCTCAACCGGCTGACCGACATATCAAGCAGGTGCTGTATCGATCGTGATGGTACCATTACAGATATCAGGCATCATCAGGGGCTCACCAATAAAGTGGGGAAGTTTTATGCGGTATTGATTGATCCCGGTAATGAAGTTATCGGAAAGTGGCGGGAGGCTCTTGATAGAGCGGCAATGGCTTGTGCGCAGGAGCTGTATGAAGCCGGGTATTTCGGCCCTGTCGGGTTTGATTCCATGACCTGGAGCGATGAATCCGGGAAAGAAAACCTTGCCGCAATCCTTGAGATCAATGCCCGCCATCCCATGAGCAGTGTGGCATATACGCTTCATGACAGGCTTGCGCCAAACCGGGTTACCATGCTCATGTTTACGGGCAATAAAAAGCTGATACTCCCGGATAATTATAAGAGCTTTCAAAAACTTCTTGGTGATAAGTCTTTTGATACCGGAACGCGGAAAGGCGCCATTCTCCTTACCCCCTTAAGAGCGCATCACAAGGATGACACGTGGACTCAGCCGGAAAGAAGCGTGTTTTTTCTGGCGGAAGAGACAGTGGAAAAAGCGCGAGAGCTGGATAAAAATATTAACAGAATATTGTCGGAATAAATAGCTTAAATGTGATCATAATCACAGACTTTTTATGGGGAATAGTCTATATTATCCTAAGTATTGGATAATATTGTGTAGAAGCAGAAAGTCTATTACCATAGACTTCTGCTTAACACACTATTACATTATAAGAAAGAGAATGTTTTAAAACATAGATAAGGAGCTTCCCATGCCGGATAAGAGAAAAGCAAACCAGCCTCATTTTGTTTTCTTTTGCGGTGACCTGGATGAACAAACCTTCGCTGTCGCGGACTTTGAGGGTAAAGATGAAATATCAACACCCTATGAATTTAACTTAAACCTGAAATCCCCGAAAGCTGATATCGCCTCTGATAAAGTAATCAATAAGCAGGCTACCCTCTATATATTCCGTGATGGAGAATATTTCCCCTATTCCGGTGTTGTTGTGGAATTCAAATACCTGGGCACCACCGTTGATTACAGCTCGTACAATGTCAAGCTCGTTCCACGGCTGTGGCTCCTCAACCTGAATATACAGACGCGGATATTCCAGAAAATGTCAGTTCCCGATGTAATCGAAAAAGTGCTGAAAGACGCAAACCTCTCGGATTACTATAAGCTTGAATTACAGGGTACCTATTCACAAGGCGAATACATTGTTCAATACCAGGAGTCTGATCTCAATTTCATTTCACGGCTCATGGAGGGCTCCGGTATCTGTTACTTTTTCAAGGAACAGCCCTATATTCCGGAAGAGGTCAAAGGGGTAAAAAAAGAGACGCTTATTATCACTGATAAGGCAGCCTCATTTAAATATATCGCGGGTGAATCGGAAATTGTGTACCGATCCCCTTCTGGAATAGACGAGCGTGTTGACAAGAAAGAGAAGGAGTTTGTCAACAGTCTCTCCTACGAGGAGAAGGTCATTCCGAAAGAAGTGCTCCTGAAAAACTATAACTATCGCACCCCTGAAGTTGATTTGTCAGCAAAGAAGGCCATTAAATCAGGCAATGTCGGGAAAGTATACAAATACGGAGGAGGATTTATGGATACCGACGGTGCGCAAAAATCCGCAGACCTGGAGGCAAAGCGTATTGCGTCTGACCAGGTGGCGATAAAGGGGAAGAGTGGCTGCCGCGGCTTCAGGGCCGGTTTTCGCTACACGCTTAAAGATCATCCGCGCAAGGATTTCAACGATAAATTTATGATCAAATCCGTCACCCACTCGGGAAGCCATAAATCTGAAGAGGGCAGTATCGGCACGTTCTCCTATAAGAATGAATTCACCACAATACCTTCCTCAAAGGTGGAAGATTTCCGACCTGCCTGCAAGACGCCGACACCGAAGATAAACGGGGTAATAACAGCAAAAATCGAAGCAAGCGGCTCCGACTATGCGAGCCTTGACGAAATGGGACGTTATAAAGTACGCATGCCGTTTGATATATCGGACAATAAAAATTACGATGCGTCAAAGTATGTTCGCCTTGCCCAGCCCTACAGCGGCTCCAGCTACGGAATACACTTCCCGTCTCACGAAGGGGCCGAGATGATCCTTGCATGCATAGACGGCAACCCGAACAAACCCATTGGCGTCGGCACTGTCCCGAATGCGAATACGGTAACCCCGGTTGTGAGCAATAATAAAGCGCAGAGTGTTATAAAAACAGCCGGCGGCAACCAGATGATAATGGACGATACCGCGGACAAGCAGAAGGTGACTATCATCACCAACGCGAAAAATACAATGGAATTTGATGATGAGAATAAGAGGATTATTATAAAATCAACCGGCGATGACAACGGCAACAACCAGATCATCCTTGACGATGCGAATAAATCCGTTACCATTAGCGGCATGAACCACGGTATAAAGATGAGCTACGGCGACGGCGGCAAAAACATCACAATCCAAACCGAAGCCGAGCATGTCATTAAAATCGACGACGACAATCAAATTATCACAATACAAACAGCGGGCGGCCATGCCGTGCAGATGGATGATAATGGCAACACCATTACCCTTAAAGACGGTGCCGGCAAAAACACCGTAACCCTCGATGGCGGCGGCGGCCTCAGCCTCGATTCACAGGGGGAGATAAAAATTACCGCCCAGGCAGACCTGGTTATCGAAGCTGCTAACATAAAAATGACGGCACAACAGGCAATAGAGCAGAAAGCCAATATGGATATCAAGCTCAAGGGAATGAACATTGAAGCAAAGGCTGACATGAATATGACTGTTGAAGGTGGAATGAATACTGAAATAACCGGCATGATGCTTAAAGCTGAAGGCAAGACCATGGCTGACTTTAAAGGTGGGGCCAAGACAACGCTTACCGGCGGGATTGTGATGATTAATTAATTGAATTTAATCACTATAAAAATAAAATTCAGGATTCTACTGCGTTATCAAAGATAAAATCTTTCCAGGAAATAATTTTATATTCTTTAAATGATAGCGTGTCTTCTCCTCCATATAT
>JAUXBV010000501.1 GCA_030619215.1 Fibrobacterota bacterium
AGAAAATGAGTACCGTCGATTCTCTCACGGTTATTGCAGAGGATAATGCAGGCAACAGGGCTATTAAAGTTTTTACCTACCGGCCCGGCGAGAATTTGAAAATAAAATTCTTCTCTTGTCATCCGAATCCTTTTACCGCCAAACCGGGGAAACTGATCAGGTTTCCCTATCTCCTCACTGATATTGCAACCAAGGTAACACTGACAATCTACACAATCAGCGGCAGAAAGGTCTGGAGGTGGAAAAGCTCAACCGAGCTTATCGGCTATCAGGAAATTGCCTGGGATGGTACTACGCAAAACAGAAGACGTGAGAATGTTGGGTACCGTATTGCAAACGGCACGTACTATGCAAAACTTGTTGCAAAAAATAAATACAGAACAGTTGAAAAAATAATCCGTATTGCAAAGCTTGAAGGCTACTAATGGGAACACTTTACATAGTTTCTACACCAATCGGCAACCTTGAAGATATAACGCTACGCGCCAAAAATATTTTATCCTCTGTTGATTATATTCTTGCAGAAGACACGCGCGTGTCAAAAAAGCTTCTTAACTACCTGTCAATATCAAAGCCACTAAAATCTTACCACGACTTTAACAAAGAAAAAGTGACTCCTGCTATTATAAGAGAGTTAAAAGGCGGATCTGATTTTGCCCTTGTAAGCGATGCAGGAACACCCGGTATAGCAGATCCCGCTTTCTACCTTATACGCCGGGCAATATCAGAGCAAATACCGGTAATACCAATCCCCGGCCCCACTGCACTGATCACCGCTCTTTCAGCAAGCGGTTTACCTACGGACCGTTTTATCTTTGAGAATTTCCTGCCTTCAAAAAGTACAAAAAGAAAAAAGATTTTAAAAAGCTTTCTGTTAGAAAAAAGAACCGTAATATTTTATGAATCGCCCCATAGAATTATAAAAGTATTACAGGAAATGGATGAAATTTTCGGGGATATCCGGGTTGTCATGGCACGTGAGTTGACAAAACTCTATGAAGAATTCCTGCGCGGAACCCCAAAGTATCTTTTAGAGCACTTTAAAACTAAAAAACCGAGGGGCGAAATAACAGTGTTGTTCAATGCCTATAACAAGAATAAAAAAGTCGAATAATTCTTCAAACAATTCAGATGGTTCTAAGGGGAGATTGATCACCATGGCCTGGCCGTGAAGGCCGTTTATAACCGGTATCTATTGATAATACGACATCTGATTTCCCTGCCTCTGCCTCAGCTCTATAATACAGTGTATTTACTTCATCAGGTGATATTCCGGTTATGTCCCAAACGCTCCTGTCCAGATTTTCAATAGTGCCCTCAAATGAGCCTACACTGCTGTTACAAAGGATATATTCAACTAACGATACAACTGCCACCATTTCCCTGAGATTTTCAGGAGCTTTTTTCGGGGTGTGGTGATTCCTTACCGCAACAATAATCGGCAAGGTTAATTTCCATATTTCTAATAGGGCGCCACCAATAAATGCATGCGTTTCCTTAGGAGAATTTATCTCTTCTGATGAAAGGTATGTTTCCCCCTGGTTTAACGAAAAATCAATAATTTTCGTAAATTCTTCATGAAAGAACTGATCATAGATAAGAATCCCTATATCATGCAATAAACCTGCAAGGAAAAGATCCTGGCGATACTGCTCAAGGCTTTCGTGTCTCATTGAATCGGCAATGATCAACGTCATATTCGCGGCTGTCAATGAGTGGCGCCAGAAGGCTTTATACCCTATCATACTTTTCGTGTTTGAAAACTGATGTATTATGCTCATTGCTAAAGCAATTTTCAGAACCTCGTTAAATCCAATACGGGCAATTGCTTCACTGATTGACGATATCCGCCGACTTGCTATATTGTAGTACGCTGAATTGGCGGTTTTCAAAATAGTTGTTGAAAGGGAAGGGTCCTGTTTTACGATATCAGCTAAAGTGCTGGCGTCACCTTCATCGGAGCTGATCAGGGCCTGGACCTTAATCATGACTTCCGGTAAAGTCGGCAGGTTTTTAATATCTTTCAATTGTGTAAAAATACTCATTACGGCTATTCCAGTTTTTTAGTAATATGAATCATCCACGAGCTCTGATAAACAACTATACCATGTAGAAATTATAATTTATATGCTTGAAGAATTCTATAATAAAATTGTTTATAATTATCTAAAGAGGAAAAAAGTCTTTAAAAGTATTACCGGATGTTTTGAGAAAGTACGAAAGAATACGCGCCTGTAACTGAGTGTCTCAGGCGATTCCCTGGAGAGAGACGTGGCAACAGTATCAAAGAAATTATCATTATTCTTCTTGAGCAGCACTGTTTTAAGTGCGTATGAGCGCAACTGCTGTTTCCCGCAATAGTGTGCCCACCTCTTTTGATACTGTTTTAAGTAGCGGTAGTTCAAATGGCCATTTTTTATTGCCCCTGCTGCTGTTTCTCCCGCAGTCCTCCCCGCATACAGGGCATAAGCGATTCCCCCGCCGGTTAAGCTGTTAACCTGCCGGGCAGCATCACCTACAATCATAATGCCATTCTTAACAAGGGGATTGAGCCATTTACCCACGGGAGCGCCGCCACAATGTAAATCGCTGATGACGGCACCGGCGAAGTTTTTGTTGATAAAGCTATCCAGCAGTTCTCGTGCCTTACCTCCGCTACTGTTTGAGCCTAAAACACCCAGGCCAACATTTGCTCTCTTTTCTCCACGCGGAAACACCCAGGCAAATCCTCCCGGAGCAACCTTATTTCCAACATTAAATTCTATGGTATCCCCGGTAATAGATTCATGTTCTACCCTGCAGAATGCACACGATTCAATATCATCCATGGATAGCGATGTACTCCATCCCAGGTCACGTGCCAGTCTTGACTCAACACCATCAGCAAGAATGACACAGGAAGCACTGAATTCGCTTTGCTGGCCAACACAATTATAGAGGCGATTGCTTTCTTGCTTTACAGAAAGAATTGGCGTTGACGGAAAATACTCCGCCCCGGCCTTTACGGCCCTCCGGACTAAATCTTCATCCATTATTTCCCTGTTTATTATATAATTTTTCCCTGTTTTAGCTGGATTTACCAGGTCAACTTTTATGCCGCCGGGAGAAATCATCCGGATCTTTTTTACACTCGCCAGGATCCATTTATCCTCAATATCCATGCTCGTTGAAAAACCTTTCAAACCCACAGCCTCACCACATCTTACTGGAATGCCAACCTTTTTCTTCCTTTCAATAAGGGCGACGCGGCAGCCCCCTTTTGCTGCATATTGAGCTGCCATAGCCCCTGCAGGTCCGGCTCCTATGACTGCAACATCAAATTTTTTATTTGTTTCCATAAACAGTTTATTCCAGATCTTCTCGAAGTAAACTTAATGCGCCAAAAGGGCATACATCAACACATCTGCAGCACGACGTACATTTCTGCTCATCAACAGCAAGCGATTCCCCAAGAGTCAGTGCATTTGCGGGGCACACACTCACACAGGTTCCGCATTCATCACAATTCAACCTGTCGATATGAACCATTTGTAATTATTAATCC
>JAUXBV010000126.1 GCA_030619215.1 Fibrobacterota bacterium
AACTTTCAGGAAAAGTAATTCCTGACATTTTGTTATGGCTAGTAACTTTCACTCTCATTTCTTTCAATACGGTTAAAGCAGGTGCTGTTGTTTTCACTATGTATACTCTCCATGATAATGTCATGAAAATGACAGCCCAGTTGGAAGAACAGACAGGAAGCTATCCTGATAAAGTGCAGTTGGAAATATTTGAAAACAGCTCGTGGAAAGAGATATCGGAAACAGGTATTGTTAATCCCGGATGGACAGCGCCTTTTAGGGTGCAAAACTGGGATTCTTCAAAAGACATTACATTTCGTGTGGTATATGGGGGTGACACAACATGGTCGGGTGTCATACGTAAAGACCCTGTAGATAAAGATACGATTATTGTTGCTGCTTTTACCGGAAACTCTGTAAACAATGGCGGTGGCGCAGTTGCAAAAACGGATATAATTGAGAATGTTAAGAAGCATGGGGCCGACCTTCTGGTTTTTACCGGCGATCAGGTTTACAACCATAATGACCATTTTACCAACTGGCTTCAATTCGGGAAAGATTTTGGCGAGCTTATGAAGGACATTCCTGCTGTCTGTCTTCCTGATGACCATGATGTTGGTCAGGGGAACCTGTATGGTGAGGGAGGGATTGTCGGAAGCGGCATGTATAACTACGCAAAGGGCGGCTATGTAAAAAGTGCAGATTATGTTAAGGAGGTGGAACGGGCCCAGACCGGCCATTTGCCTGATCCCTATGACCCGACTCCTGTGGCACAGGGGATAGGAGTTTATTATACCTCTATGACTTATGGGGGTATAAGTTTTGCCATTATTGAAGACCGCAAATTCAAAACCGGCCCTGAGGATCTTGTACCTGATGAAGTATGGTCTGTCAGCGGAACCCCGAATCTTATCGCGTTGAATACCCCGGGCTATGAGCCTTCAGTAGTAGATGTGACGGGAGCTGTTTTGCTGGGAGAGCGACAGCTTACATTCCTCAGGGAGTGGGCTGCAGACTGGAAGGGTGCGGAGATGAAGGCTGTGCTTTGTCAATCTGTTTTTGCCAATGTCGCCCACCTTCACGGCGGTACCGGAGAAAGTGCGAGAAAAGAGGCGAGCCTTGACTCAAACGGGTGGCCGCAAACAGGTAGGAACAAAGCATTGTATGAGATACGCAAGGCATTTGCCCTTATGATCTGTGGTGACACACATCTCTCTAATGTTGTACAACATGGGATTGACGATTGGAACGACGCATGCTATTCATTGTGTGTTCCGTCAATTGCAAATTTTTTCCCTAGATGCTGGATACCGCTCGAAACAGGAGTAAACCACTTGCCGGGTAAGCCGTATACCGGGCAATTTGTTGATGGTTTGGATAATAAGATATCGCTCTGGGCTGTGGCAAATCCCGGTGACTATGGAATGGAACCTGCAGAGCTGCATGATAAAGCTCCCGGTTACGGAATTGTGAAGTTTGATAAAAAAGGCCGTACCATAACCATGGAAAGCTGGCAGCGGTATGTCGACCCAAGGGAGCCCGGAGCAAAGCCGTACGAAGACTGGCCTATAGTCATTGATCAGAAAGATAATTACGGGCGCGAAGCTGTGGAATGTCTTCCAACGCTGGATATTAAAGGGATGAACGATCCGGTTGTGCAGGTTATTGATGAATTTGAGATAGAAATTGTTTATACACTCAGGATAAAAGGCACGATTTTTGAGAAACCAAAAGTATTTAAAACCGGGTTATACACTATTAAGGTTGGGGAGCTTGGCACGGCTAATGAAGAGGTAGTAACAGGGATTCAATCAATATCGTGCGATATAGACAGTACAATTACCGTACAAATCGGACCGGTGTCAATTAATAGCAAAACAACCGAACCAAAAGCGGTTTACGGAAAGGTTAACATTAAATGGCAGAAACTTTCCAAACAGGTATACCTGGAATTGCCGGGTGAGGAAAATTATTTGATAGATATAATCACCGTAAATGGTGCAATTGCGATTTCACGAAAGGTCAGGGGCCCGGGCGCCTATTTAATGTCAATTCCTGATCTGGCAACCGGAATATACATGATAAAAGTTTTGACGGGGGGGGGTAAGACAACCGTTCGGAAGATTATGGCTGTTAAGTAATTGTACGTACAAAATTGTCATGCCCGCGAAGGCGGGCATCCATTCTTTATAAAATTAAAAGCACTGGATTCCCCCTAAAGGGGACTTTGCCGGCCAAAAGAGTACCGGAATGACAGACCTGAATAGTAGCAATTTTTAAATAGTAACAAGGTAAAATACGTGAGCACTACTTCTCCTCTAAATGAATTAAAAAAAACTTTCAGCAATCACCTTTTAAATGGCCTGGGGCTTGGTGCTGCTGCCACGTCATTATTGGTATCCGGAGTTGCACAGGCCCAGGATAAACCGAACATTGTTTTGTTTTTTGTTGACGATATGGGCTGGAAGGATGTGGCTTATAATGGTAATCCTTATGCACTGACGCCCAATATTGATACGCTTGCATCAGAAGGAATGGTATTTAATAATGCTTATGCCAATGCACCGAACTGTGCGCCGTCACGGGCATGTTTACTATCCGGTCAGTATGGTCCGGGACACGGAGTTTACACAGTGGGAAGCTCCGACCAGGGTGCCACTGAAGATAAGCGGTTGGTTCCAACACCAAACACCGAACACCTTACCGAATCGCATATAACAATTGCTGAGGTGTTGAAAACAGTTGGTTATGTAACGGCAACTATGGGAAAATGGCATGTTGGTGATGATCCGACTACCCAGGGGTTTGATGTAAATATTGCAGGGGGAACAGAAGGAAATCCCGGTAGCGATGGATACTTTTCTCCATACAATGACCTGAATAACCTTACCAATGGCCCAACAGGAGAATACCTCACGGATAGATTGACAGATGAGGCTATAAGCTTTATTGAAGATAACAAGGATACTTCTTTCTTTTTGTACCTGCCTCATTATGCGGTTCACACGCCGATACAGGGCAAGGAGGATAAGGTAGCCAAATACGAATCCCTGTATCCGGCGCTTTCAAGCCCGTGGATAAAATACCTTGCCATGATAGAGA
This sequence comes from Fibrobacterota bacterium, assembly GCA_030619215.1. Taxonomy (GTDB): domain Bacteria; phylum Fibrobacterota; class Chitinivibrionia; order Chitinivibrionales; family JANQEN01; genus JAUXBV01. Next base: position 3,082 of record JAUXBV010000126.1, read on the forward strand.
GTATTGATGAATCTGTCGGAAGAGTCAGAGCTAAATTGAAACAGCTTGGGCTTGAAGAGAATACTGCCTTTGTCTTTACCTCTGATAATGGCGCGATTCCTTCATATACATCATTGGCGCCATTACGCGGAACCAAAGGGATGCTCTATGAAGGAGGTATCCGGGAACCGTTCATTTTTAAATGGCCCGGCCATGTTGAAGCCGGATCCAGTTGTGATGTGCCGATAATTGGTACCGATCTTTACCCGACATTTCTTGAGATAGCCGGTGCTGATGAGCCGCAGGGCTATGCGCTTGACGGTGAAAGCATTATGCCTTTGCTGACCCAATCCGGCAATCTGACTCGTGAAGCGATCTTCTGGCATTCGCCAATCTATCTGAACAGGGCATACGGAATTCCCGAGTTGTTCCGTACAGCACCCTCCACTGCCATGCGAAAAGGCCCCTGGAAAATGATCGAGTTTTTCGAAACCGGGAATATTGACCTCTATAACCTTGATGATGATATAGGTGAGGAGAATGACCTGGCAGAATTCCTTCCGGATACGGTAAAAATGCTTTACCAGGTAATGGGTGACTGGAGGGATAAAATAAATGCACCGGTACCAACACAGAAGAATGCCGGATTTGTGCCGCTGTTCAAGTACACCTCATTTCCGGGGGAAGGACAGCTCTTTGATGCAGGGGGGAATGCTTCAGTTACCGTTCAACTTTCCGGTGAGTGTATGAATACGGAAATGGATTCTGTTATTATCAGGATTTATCATAAAGCTTCCTTATATGCTGAGTTAATACAAAAGATGAATTTCTCCGGTGGTAAAGCTCCATTCTCATTTAACCCTGAACTCGAAGGTTCAACTGAAAACTATAAATTCAAAGTTTATTTCATTCGAAATATTATCGAAGAGGTGGATAACATAGTCAAAGATGTTGGTGTTACTAATTTCACCGGTATTATAACTTCTTTTGATGATGGTCCCGGTATGTTCCCTCAAGTAAATATCAGCCGCAATAAAAATACGCTAACATATGATTTGACTCGAATGAATGGGGATGAAAATAATGTTCGTATTGAATTAAGAGATATCAGAGGAAGGCTATTGTATTCAAAGAGTGCAGGCAGGTTTGAAGAAAAAGGTACAATTGATATCACAGGCTGTTCACAGAGTGTGTACATTATAGGTGTTAAAATAAACAACCTGTTAATGTCCAGGAAGGTTATCGTGTCAAGATAATCTCAGATTGTTTTGTCAACAATAAGAGAACGTTGAATTGTGAAGTTAAACAACAAATGTAAGGGGAGTAAAAATGGGTTTCAATACCAATAAGGGCAGGGATTTGCTTAAAATAATGGGAATGAGTGCTGTTGCAACAATGGCAGCAACGTCAATTGTGCAGGCTGAGGAGGCAGGGGAAAAACCGAATATCATTTATATTTTTTCCGATGACCTTGGGTGGAACGAGCTTGGATGCTATGGCCAGGAAAAGATAAAGACCCCGTTTCTTGACACAATGGCTTATGAAGGCATGATGTTTACCCAGGCATATTCGGGAAGCCCGGTTTGCGCGCCGTCACGCGCCTGTCTGATGCAGGGAAGACACACCGGACATGCCTATATTCGAAACAATGGAGAAGTCGGAAGCTGGTACGACTATGAGGGGCAAACCCCGATTCCGGACAGTGTTTACACAATGGCAGAAATGCTTGGGGAAGCAGGCTATACTACAGGTATGGTTGGAAAATGGGGATTGGGAGGACCAGGCCCGAATATAAATAATTGTCCCGCCATACCAACCAGGCAGGGATTTGATTTTTATTACGGCCATCTCTGCCAGAAACAGGCCCATCAATACTATCCTACATACCTGTGGAAAAATGACCAGCAGGAACCTTTGAATAATTCCTATTTCATACCGCACCAGGATTTTCCAACCAACGAAGACGCGAATGATCCGGCTAACTATGAAAAATATCAGGGAGAAGAATGGGCTGAAGATAAAATAGCTGAGGAAGCTTTAGACTTCATCCGTCGAAATCAAGATTCCACGTTTTTCCTTTATTACGCAAGCCCTGTTCCTCATGTGGCGTTACAGGCCCCGGACAGTGCCTATGAACCATATATTGGCGAATTTAGCCCGGATAACCCATACGATGGAGGTAATGGTTACTTGCCCCACAGATACCCCCATTCCTGTTATGCCGGGATGATCACACGATTTGATCAACATGTCGGAGACATTCTCTCTTTGCTAAAAGAGCTGGGGATTGATTCGAATACACTGGTAATCTATTCAAGTGACAATGGCACTACATTCAATGGAGGATGCGATGCTACATTTTTTAATAGCGTAGGGCCTCTCAGAGGATTAAAATGTTCGGTATATGAAGGAGGAATTCGTGTTCCTATGATTGCGAGATGGCCGGGTAAAATTGAACCTGGAACAACATCAGACCTTCCAACCGCTATCTGGGATATGCTCCCGACTTTTGCAGAAGCTGCAGAATGTGTACCGCCGCGTTATATCGATGGAATATCAATACTTCCAACTCTTCTGGGCTCCCCGCAAAATCAGAAAGAACATGAATGGCTCTACTGGGAATATGCTACGAATAGACAGGCAGTAGTTATTGGCGGTAAATGGAAGTGCGTCAGAAACAGCTCCAAGGACAATCCGGACGGGAATGTGGAACTCTACGATCTGGAAAATGATATTAGCGAAAGCAATAATATTGCTTCCGGTAACACGGAGATATGTGATTCATGTAAACAAATTATGAAATACGGAAGAGTAGAATCAGATATATGGACACTTTTTCCCGGTTACAACTTTGATCCCTGGGAATGGGGGAGCGACCCGGTCTCTGTTAAACCCTCACCCAAAAATATAAACAGAAGTTTTCTCTATCAGAATTATCCGAATCCTTTTAATAAAATTACCAGGGTTAAATATTACCTGGCTAAAGATACTAAAGTATCTCTCAAGATTTACAACTCATTGGGCAGGGAAGTGCGGACACTGGTTAACAAAAGGCAGATAAAAGGAAGTTATACTTCTACCTGGGATGGAAGGAATGATTCAGGTAAGTTAGTAAGATCAGGCACCTATTTTTCAAGATTGAAGATTGACGGCAGAGTACAAATAGGAAAAATGGTGCTGGTAAAATAGATTGAGAATAAAAAATTAATAAGAATCACAACAAGTAAGAAGATTGTTTTTCTCAATTAAATTCATATAAATAAGAAAGATTTATGGTAAAAATCTCTGATTATTCACGTCGGAAATTCCTGAAGATAGCAGGTATGGGTGCTTCTGTTTTGGCAATACCTCAACTACTAAAAGCCGGTAAAAAACCTGACAGGCAATTAAATTTTGTATTCATACTGATTGACGATCTGGGCTGGGCCGATTTCGGTTGTTACGGTAGTACATTTTACGAAACCCCGAATATCGACAAACTCGCTTCAGAAGGAATGCGGTTTACCGATGCGTATGCATCAAGCCCTGTCTGCTCTCCAACACGCGCCAGCATTATGTCTGGTAAGCATCCCGGGCGGATAAATATTACCCAGTGGATCGGCGGCGCTGAAGAATTTGAAACGGAATATAAGGGAAATATTAAACTGATACCTCCCGATTATGACCATCAACTTGCCCTTGAAGAGGTGACTCTTGCAGAAGCGTTCAAGGAGGCAGGGTACAGCACCTGTTTTGCAGGAAAGTGGCATCTTTGTGATAATTCGACCGGCCAGAATTATTACCCTCAGAAGCAGGGTTTTGATATAAACAGGGGAGGTTGTCACTGGGGACAGCCGTGGGGGAGTAACGGCTATTTTTCACCGTATGAAAATTCGCAGCTCACTGATGGCCCGACAGGTGAGTATCTTACTGATCGGTTGACTGATGAATCATTAAGTTTCATTGAGGACAATACGAATAATCCTTTTCTCTTATATCTTTCTCATTATGCCGTACATACACCGATTCAGGGAAAAAGTGCGATCGTTGATAAATACGAAACAAAAGCTGATTCGCTCCCTGCTCACGACCGCTGGGAATATGTCAACGGCATTAAAACGTGTACTTACCAGGACCATACGAAATATGCGGCAATGATCGAGAGTGTGGATGAAGGTATCGGACGCATCGTGGCCAAACTGAAAGAGCTGGGAATTGAAGACAATACTGCAATTATTATAACTTCTGACAATGGCGGTCTGTCAACCTATGCTGACAGTTTGCTTATAACGTCAAATTTACCTTTGAGATACGGTAAAGGATGGTGCTATGAAGGCGGTATACGCGAGCCGTTGATTATTAAATGGCCGGGCCAGGTTCTGCCCGGAAGTGAATGCATAGAGCCGGTAACAAGCTGTGATTTTTATCCGACTATGCTTGAGATGGCCGGATTGCCTCTGAAACCGGGGCAGCATTTAGACGGTGTTAGTTTAGTGCCTTTACTGAAGCAGACAGGTTCGGTTAACCGCGAGGCCCTGTACTGGCACTATCCCCACTATCACGGTGCCGGCCACAAGCCGTCAAGCGCAATTCGAGCCGGTGACTACAAACTGATAGAGTTCATGGAAGATAACCATGTGGAGCTTTACAACCTGAAAGACGACATCGGGGAGATGAATGACCTTTCAGTGCAGATGCCTGCAAAGGTAAATGAGTTAAGAAATAAGCTCTATGCATGGCGTGATAGAGTTGATGCCCGCATGCCGAAAGACTGGCAGACCCCGGTAAATACCAATAATTCTGTTGTTCCGACGGGGCTTGAATTGAATGTAAAGTATCCAACCTCATCCAAATCATCGTTATTATTATCGTATAAATTACCCCGGTCATCCAGGGTAGAACTGAATATCTATGACCCAACAGGTAAAAAGGTGAGAACCCTTATCAATAAGTATCAAACAAGTGGAGCAAAAACTTTAGTATGGAACGGCAAGG
>JAUXBV010000089.1 GCA_030619215.1 Fibrobacterota bacterium
CTGCGAAACGTTTTATGATAAAACATGGTTTTGCAGACCTGAAGCAGAGCAGGGAAGAACAACTGGTAGAGGGATTAACAGGTGAGTATAAAGGCGATCTTCTATATCCATTGAAACCTTTGGCATTTCATCCGGTAGACAAACTGAAAAATGTACTCCTCATTGTTATTGATGATATGCGTGCGGATGTTTTGAAAGAAGATTTGTCGCCGCGTATTATGAAGTTTGCTGATTCATCTGTTGTGTTTGAAAATCATTTCAGTGGCGGGAACTCCACACGCATGGGTATATTCTCGTTGTTTTACGGTTTGCCAAGCACCTACTGGCAATACTTTGAATCAGTAAAGCGCGCGCCTGTGCTTATGGATGCATTCATGGAAAATAGTTATCAGCTCGGAATATTCAGCAGTTCGCCCCTGTATGCTCCCGCAAATATCGATTGTACCGTATTTTCCAAAGTCCGTAACTTGAGAATGAAGACGGAGGTTCCGGGGAAGAAGCGTGCATTTGCAAACGATTCTGCAATTACTGATGAATGGAAAGGGTGGCTGGATAAGAGAGATACAACGAATCTGTTTTTTGGCTTTCTTTTTTATGATGCTATTTGTTCTAAAAGTATCCCTCCTTTATATGAGCATATGGTCAGGGAACAACCTTATGATACTAAAATGGAGAAAAGAATAAATAGGTACAAAGCTTCCCTTGATTATGTTGATTCGCTGGTGGGCATTGTTCTTGAAGATTTACAAAACAGAAACCTTTCGGACGAGACAATCGTTATCATAACATCAGATCACGGCGAGGAGTTTGACGAGAATAAACTTGGCTATAAGGGGCACGGATCAGCCTACAGCAATTATCAGCTTCATGTACCTCTTGTTGTAAACTGGCCGAATAAGGAGCCATGCAGGGTAGGGAAGCGAACCTCCCATAATGACATTACTGCAACGTTAATGAGTGACCTGTTTGGCTGCAAAAACCCGCCATCTGATTACTGTTCGGGCAGTAGCCTCTTTTCAGATGTACAGTGGGAGTGGCTTATTGTGGGCAGCTACTATAACTTTGCGGTTGTGGAACCCGGGCAGGTGACCGTTCAGTATCCGGGAGGATTTTATGAGCTGCGGGATAGGGATTACCGTATAATTACCAAACCGCAATTGAATCTTAAAGCCCTTACTCTTGCGTTTAATGAAGTGGGAAGGTTTTTTGGGAAGTAAGGTATGAAAGTAAAATCTTTTATTTCTGCAATAGTAAAAAGTTTAATTATTACAATTACATGTGTAAATATTTACGCAGACACCGATGAAAACCCTCTTTCTGTAGAAACGGATAAATTGTTAATAAAATTTTCTAATACAGGTGCGGACCCGGTACAATTGATATCATACTACCCGTCAAAAGCTTCTTCTCAGACTGCCTCTGCTTTTAGTAATCCGGTTGATCCTGCGATTATACGGTTTATTATCAGCGATGATCCTGAATTGAATATACGGCTGAGTGAATTAAAGTATACTATTGACCGGGAAGAAAACGGCCAATCAATCGTTGTGCGGTTTACCTCGGAACATCTTGAAGAAGCAGTTTACTTTGAGAGGATATATAAAATATCCAAACAGAGTTATCTGATCGAGGTTGTATTCAGGATTTGTGGTGAAGATTCGGAGAGGTTTGCAAAGAGCCATAATTTTAAAATAGCAACAGGGCATGGCAAAAGCTTTATGCCGAAGAGTTTCCCGGGTTTTTCCGGTTCAATGGAGAGGCTGAGACGGATTTATTTAAATGAAGGCAAGGTAGATAACCTGTATAAATTTTCGGAAAAGAATCAATCGGACACTTTGAAAGAAGATCAATGGGCAGGTTTTCGAAACCGCTTCTGGGCATTCTTGATTCAGCCAAAAGGGTTCAATGTTTTACTAAAGCAAGGCAAAGAAACTGCCCATAATGAAATGTATTTCAATTTACCTGCTCAACAGGATGAATTTTCATTTTGCATATATGCAGGCCCGATTGATTATTCAGAACTTAAGAACAAAGCCCCCGGCTTGAGTAAATTAATTTTTACCCATTTGTGGTTCTGGATGCGATGGCTGTGTTTTGGCTTGCTTTTTCTGCTGAATTTTCTTATTCGATTGGCCGGAAATCACGGCATTGCTATTATTTTTCTTTCGGTAAGTGTGAAAATTATTATGCTGCCGCTTGTAAAAGTTGCTGAAAAGTGGCAGGAGGAGGTAAACGAGAAAAAATCCAGGCTCCAGCCTTTTATTGATGAGATCAAAGTGAAATATAAGGGAGAAGAGCAAAACAGGCGAATCCTGGAACTTCACAAACAACACAACATCAGCCCGCTGTTTACGCTCAAGAGCCTGTTCAGCGCTTTGATACAAATACCGTTTTTTATTGCAGCGTATGATATGCTCAGCGAGAGCATTGCTTTACGTGGAGTAAGGTTTCTCTGGATTGAAGATCTTTCCCTGCCTGATCGTCTCTTACAGCTTCCGTTTTACATACCGTTTTTAGGAGAACATTTGAATTTACTGCCTTTTCTGATGACTGGGATAACTTTACTAACTTCATGGTATTTTCAAGACGCCTCGCTATCAAAAAGCCTGCTTAAAAAACAGAAGAGAAATCTCTACATTATGGCAGTACTGTTTTTTATCCTTTTTTACACGTTTCCCGCAGGGATGGTATTGTACTGGACAACAAACAATTTTTTTTCGCTGATTAAAACTTTAAAAAGGGATAAACGCCCTGGATTCTTAAAATAAAGATATATATTTTATAACAGCATCCCCTCCATTTTAATTACCCTGAATTATACTTTCAGAGGTGAATATTTTTCCTTATTATTTAACTACTTTCGTTGTTTATTGCTTGCAGTAAAGAGATGATTTCGAGTATATTTGTATGCCGTTACATGGTGAAATGTTAAATATTAAAGCAATTTCCTGTGTAAAATTTATTGTTATTCGTTTATTTAATTATAAGTGTTTATTTATGATTTGATGAAAGGGGATTGTTATGGCAGATATTCGACCTTTTAGAGGAATTAGGCCAAAACCGGAGTTAGTGCAAAAAGTGGCATCCCCGCCCTATGATGTGCTTAACTCCAAAGAGGCGAAAGAGCTCGCCAAAGATAATCCCTACAGTTATTTACGGGTTGTGAAAGCGGAGATCAATTTTGATACTGATATAGACTCACACAGCGAAGAGGTCTATCAGAAGAGCGCAGAGGTGTTACAGGGTTTTATACGGGATGGTGTACTTATTCAGGATGAGACACCCTGTTTTTATATCTATGAAATTACTATGGGCAGCCATACCCAGCGGGGGCTGATGGTTGGGGCGAGTGTTGATGAATATGAAAAGGGGCTGATTAAAAAACACGAGTTTACCAGGCGGGACAAGGAAGACGACCGCGCTCACCACGTTGAAGTCCTGAATGCAAACACGGGCCCCGTTATGTTATCATACCACGCAGATAGTGATATCGATGCTCATCTTGATAAAATATGCACTGCCGGCGAACCGGCCTATAGCTTTACTGCCCACGACGGTATTAAACATGTCATGTGGGTTGCTTCAAATCCTGAAGATGTCGAACGTATACGGAAGAATTTTCAGAATGTCGAAGCAATGTACGTTGCTGACGGGCATCACCGAACTGCAGCGGCATTCCGGGTTCGTAACGCGAAAAGGGATAAAAATCCCTCTCATACCGGCGCAGAAGCGTATAACCACTTTCTTTCGGTAGTATTTCCGGACAACCAGCTTCAGATTTTGGGGTATTACAGGGCGGTAAAGGACCTTAATAACCTGAGTCCGGAAGAATTTTTAAATAAATTGTCGGAATATTTTAAAGTTTCGGAGACCGCGGACCCGACACCGGCCCAAGCTGGCCATTTTACAATGATTCTGGACGGCAAATGGTACAGCCTTTTTGCGAAAGAAGGTTCATACCCCGCTGACGACCCGGTACTGAGCCTGGATGTATCCATTCTTCAGAAGAACCTTTTAGAGCCCGTTCTGAATTTATTCGATATCAGGACTAATGCAAGAATAGATTTTATCGGAGGTATTCGCGGGACAAAGGAGCTTGAAAAAAGGTGTAATGAAGATATGCGCGTAGCTTTTGCTCTCTACCCGACCAGTATTGCGCAGCTAATGAACGTTGCTGACAGCGGTGAAGTAATGCCGCCAAAATCAACGTGGTTTGAGCCAAAATTACGTTCGGGTATGGTAACTCGTAGCTTATAAATGTTTCACAAATAAACAATAAACAAAGGAGGATAAGGTGTTAATACTTATTTCTGACGCTTTTGATCCGTCACTCACGGAAAAACTTTCACAATTCGGAGATGTAACAGACGATAAAAACAGACTGGCAGAAGCGGATGTCGTACTTGTACGGAGTAAAACAAAATGTACAAAAGAGTACATAGATGAAGCAGCTAACCTGAAACTTATTATCAGGGGCGGTGTTGGTACCGACAATATTGACAAAGAGCATGCCGCAAGCAAAAATATTATAGTACGCAACACCCCAAAAGCTTCGTCAATTGCCGTGGCTGAGATTGCTTTTGCATTGATGATAGCGGTGCCGAACCGAATCGTGGAAGCTCATACAAGTATGGCAAAAGGCGAATGGATAAAGAAAGAGTTAAAGAGAACCGAGCTTTTTGGAAAAACACTCTGCCTTGTAGGTGTCGGCAATATCGGAACGGAAGTCGCTAAACGGGCACTGGCTTTCGGCATGAAAGTCAAAGCGTACGACAAGTTCATTGACAAGTCTGAATATGCCGAATTAAAGGCTACCCTTGAAGACGCACTTGCGGATGCGGACTATGTCTCGCTGCATACGCCTCTGACGGATGAGACCCGCGGCATGATCAACGCAAAGACCATCGGTTGCATGAAAGACGGGGCTGTGTTGGTTAATACAGGGCGCGGCGCTTGTGTTAATGCCGAAGATACGGCAGAGGCCTTGAATAGCGGTAAGCTCAGGGCATACGCGACTGACGTGTGGCCTTCCGATCCACCACCTGATGACTACCCGATTTTAAAGGCGCCCAACGTTGTTATGACACCGCATCTTGGTGCCAGCAGCAAAGAAAACCTGTTAAGAATAGGCGAAGAAGTAGTTGCCATCATTACTGAAACTAAAGAAGGAGGACAATTATGAGCCGAAAAATTAATTTCTATGCGGGCCCTTCCACGCTTCCCCTGCCGGTGCTGGAGCAGATAAGGGACGAGATGGTTGATTATCAGGGAATGGGGCTTTCTCTCATTGAGACAAGCCACAGAAGCAAAGAGTATGACGAGGTGCATAACGGTGCAGTTGCGCTTATCAAGGAACTGCTCGCCGTGCCTGACAACTATAAAATACTGTTTCTTGGCGGAGGCGCAACGCTTCAGTTTTCGATGATCCCGCTCAATTTCCTCGGAGAAGGTCAGTCCTGTGATTTCACCCTTACCGGTTCATGGGCAAAGAAGGCTTTTGTGGATTCAAAGAAGCATGGAACGGTAAATGTACTATTCGACGGCGCCGAGTCTAATTTTACAAAAATCCCGGATGCATCTTCATTGAATATAACACCTAATGCTGCATATTTACACATTACCAGCAATGAGACGATTCAGGGTACCGAGTGGCATAACTTTCCCGACGCCGGTGATGTTCCATTGATTGCAGATATGTCAAGTGACATTATGAGCCGTCCCCTGCCGATCGGGAAGTTTGGAATGATCTATGCGGGCGCTCAGAAGAACTTAGGTCCTGCTGGAGTGGCAATTGTGATCCTTAGAGAGGATCTACTTGAGCGTTGCCCTGACACGTTAACAGCCTACCTTAATTACAAGACGCATGCGGATAAAAACTCCCTTTACAATACTCCGCCGGTATTCTCCATATATGCTGTAAAACTTGTATTGGAATGGGTTAAAGCACAGGGCGGATTAAGCGCAATGGCAGAACGGGCGCAGAAAAAATCTTCAATGCTTTATGACACAATGGCACAGAGCAATGGGTACTATTCCTGCCCTGTTGACGAGTCAGGCCGTTCAAAAATGAATGTGGTGTTCAGGCTTCCCAGTGAAGATCTTGAAAAGAAGTTCATTGAAGAGGCTAAGAATGAAGGAATGATCGGACTTAAAGGGCACAGGAGTGTTGGCGGCTGTCGTGCATCTATCTATAATGCTATGCCTGTTGAAGGTGTTGAAAAAATCGCCGCCTTTATGAGAAAATTTGCGGAAGTTAACCAATAAGAGTATTTATTATGAGTGAAGTTAAAAAAACAGTTTTTTACGACCGGCATGTTGCATTGGGAGCAAAGATAGTTGAATTTGCCGGATATAACATGCCGATTTCTTACCCAAACGGGATTGTGGCGGAACATCTTGCGACACGAAAAGAGGCGGGACTGTTTGATGTCTCGCACATGGGCAGGTTTATCTTTCGCGGAGCGGGTGCGGTGAGATTCCTTCAGAATGTTTTGAGTAACAATGTTGAAGCCCTCAATGTTCATGAGTCAACTGCTCAGTATACGATCATTCCCAATGAGGCCGGTGGCGCGGTTGATGATGCATACCTCTACCATTTTGTTAAGGATGAGTATTTGTTAGTTGTCAATGCGGCGAACCGCCGGAAGGACTGGGATCATTTTCAGTCAATACTGAAAGATTTTGATAATGTTGAGCTGACTGATGCTACCGATGATATCGCTATGGTTGCACTGCAGGGGCCGAAGTCGCGTGAGATAGTTTCCGGTATTATACAGGCCGGCCAGTTGCCTGAGCCGATGCGGAATGCCCTCAGTATCGTCACTATAAACGGGGCGACTATCAAGGTGGGACGCACCGGTTATACCGGTGAGCCGCTCTGCTTTGAATTCTTTGTTGACAAAAAGGATGCATTGATGCTGTGGGACATGCTTATTGAAAAGGGGGCGACCCCCAACGGGCTTGGTGCCAGGGATACGCTGCGGCTTGAAACCGGCCTTCCGCTCTACGGGCATGAGCTTGGCCTTGATGCTGAGGGAAAAGAAATTCAGATCATGGCATGCCCGCTGGCGAGGTTTGCCGTAAGTTTTTCCCCGTTGAAAGGGAACTATATCGGTAGAACAGAGCTGACCATGCAGCACGAGGTACTCAAGAAGATTATTGCCCGGGACTACACTTCTATAAGCATACTGCCACGCATGATTCAACAGGTAGCGGTAGCAGGCAGGGGAGTTGCACGTAACGGCTCCAGGGTTTTCAAGGACGGCAAGCACGTGGGATTTGTTACCAGCGGCACCACTGTTCCCCTGTGGACTGTTGAAGGCGAGGGACTGTCCTCTGCCCAGACTGACATAAAGGAACTACGGTCAATCTGTATGGCCTACCTGGACAGCGATATCATTGAAGATGACAGGCTTACCATTGAAATCCGCGGTAAGCAGGTAGATGCTGTAGTAGTGCCTTATCACCTGCGCAGCAATGCTCCTCCATACGCACGGCCCATTATTTACGATCATGAAGTACCTCAGAAAGAGGAGGGGATCGGTGAGGTTGAAGAGAAGGTTACCGACCTGCTCAATAAGGCAGTAGCTAATACCGGCTGGCGTCAGCAAGAATGTATCAACCTTATACCTTCCGAAATGACCATGTCGCCGATGGTTCGGCTACTCTCAATTATGGATCCCAGCTTCCGTTATGCTGAGCATAAAAAGACCGATGCGTTCTATGACGTTGACATTTTCTACTACCAGGGCTGTGACTTTATCGGTGAAGTGGAGCGGTTGATTGAAATTGAGATGAGGAAGTTTCTGGGATGCGAGAATGTCGAAACTCGCCTTGTTAGCGGGCAGATGGCCAACACCGCAGTCTTCAGCTCAATGGTTGATTATATAAACCGCGCAGACCGCAAGAGTGAGCCGAAAAGAATCCGCCAGGTGATGAATAACCACATAGGTAAAGGCGGCCACCTCAGCGCCCAGCCAATGGGAGCCCTGCGGGATTATGTCAGCCGTGATCCGAACACGGAGCGGCCTGCTGTGGTGAACTTTCCGGTATTGCCCGATAACCTTTACAAGATCGATGTTCCTGCTACACTTGAGCTGATCGATAAGTTCAAACCCGAGCTGATAATCTTAGGTAAGAGCATGGTTATTCATAAAGAGCCTGTCACAGAGATAAGACAGTTTGTCGATGAAAATAAAATTGATACGGTTATAATGTATGACATGGCTCATGTCCTCGGTCTGGTAGGACGGCATTTCCAGCAGCCTTTTAAGGAAGGCGCGGACATTGTCACAGGCTCAACGCACAAGACCTTCTTTGGCACGCAGAGAGGCGTAATCGGCTGCCGTTTTCTCGAACAGGAAGAACGCTTCACCCTCTGGGAAGCTTTGCAGCGGCGTGCTTTTCCCGGCTCAGTTTCCAACCACCACCTCGGAACACTGCTCGGCCTGTTAATGGCATCATACGAGATGAACCATTTCAAGGATGAATACCAGTCAAAGGTTATTGCAAATGCCAAGGCCTTTGCAAAAGCTCTGAAGGAGTGCGGCCTGGATGTTGCAGGAGATCCTTCCAACGATTATACCGAAACCCACCAGGTAATAGTAGAAGCCGGCTACAGCCACGGCCCTGAGATTGCCCGGAGAATGGAAGAGAATAACATCATCTGCAACTACCAGGCATGCCCCGACGAAGAGAGCTTTACCGCTTCCGGTGGGCTGCGTTTCGGCGTGTCGGAAATGACACGGTTCGGTATGCAGGCAGATGATTTTCGCAAACTTGCAGAGCTTATCCGGGATGTTGTGGTAAAAAATACTGATGTGAAAGATCAGGTTAAAACGTTACGGAAACAATTCTCTGAAATTCAATTCTGCTTTAGCGGTGAGCAGTATGGGGAGTTGATTCAGAAGCTTCATAATCTGATATAAAGAACAATAATATTTTTTTATATGCAGGGGTTCAACATGTTGAACCCCTGCAATGTTTTTACCGATAAAACGAAAATAAATCTATATAATGTTATGGTTATAGTTTTATCTATACGAATGCAGCCCGCCAAGAATCATACTTGAGAAGAA
>JAUXBV010000380.1 GCA_030619215.1 Fibrobacterota bacterium
GCTTTAGGGAAGTCGAAGTATCCCACATCATTTAAGATTCCGATTTGGAACCTTAAAGCTTAACAGCCGAAAACCGACAGTCAAAGTGGATTTCGGTCTATCCCTGGTCTTTCCAGTTAAGTTGTCGTCTGTTATAATTATGACCGGGTATTCAGGCCATACTTTTTATTTTTTAGTAACCCGGTAAATTGGCTGTATCTTTGTGCTTGTCAGGGTCTTCCCGCAGTTCTTTCTCATGATCCTGAATAGTTTCATTATAATCATCTTTGTCTATCTCAGGAAGCTCTTCATCTTCTGCAATCACGAAATAGGTAAGATCGGGTTTGTCTTTCTCAAACTTTTCAGGGTCTGAACCCATAAAACCTGTTCGTGCCTTCATTATACCGGGAAAAATGGCTTGCAGGAGGTAATAAACCTTTCCTGCTTCAAAATTAATCTTTGCACAGGCATTATTTTCACCTGATGCTACTACGTAATGCTCACCAGGTTCAACGGTAGTAATAAAGAAACTTTTCCCTTTTGTCTGACCAATAAATTTCTCATCAAGATAATTGTCAAGTTTTACAGCAAATCCAAAGCTTGTTCCACGATAAATTACCAGTTTCGCATTATTTAGATCAGCTTTAATTTCAGTAGGGGCATCTTTTTCTATCATTGACAAGCCACCACAGGAGGATAACAAAAAGGTTACAGAGGCAATTAATAAAAATTTAAAACAATTCATAAAAGCTCCTTTCACGAAAAATGGAAAATAAGGCAGTAATGAAGTGACATATGTGCATTAATGCAATTATATAATATACTATTCCTGATGAAGTAATCCAAGGTGCCGATAAATCGGCACCGAGTGCCCTTTAGGGTAAAAGAAAATTTCTATCAACTCCTTGCTTAAAGAAAAAGTACTTTTTATATTACTACTGTAGATTAAAATTTCCAACTACTCCTGGAGTAAGTATGAGTGAGATTATTCCCCGCAGAAAAGCAATTAAACGTATGGCAGGTATTGCAGCTGCATCGATTACTCTGCCTTATTATGTAAAACGAGTATTGGCGCGAGAAAATTTCCAACAATCTCCCAATATTGTATTTATCGCTATTGATGATATCGGTATGGAGACACTTGATTGCTATGGCGGGCAGTCATATACCACGCCCAATATCAATGCCTTTTCACAAAAGGCGTTGCAGTTTCAAACCTGTTTTGCAAGTTCTCTCTGTTCACCTTCACGGGCACAATTGATGACAGGCAGGTATCCCTGCAGGACAGGGGTGATTTATACTGTTGTGCCAGATGTCCACAGTGGAGGCCTTGATGAAACGAAGGAGGTACCTCTTGCAACTCTTTTGAAAAATGCAGGGTATGTGACCGGTATTACAGGCAAATGGAGCCTCTACGATCGTTCTGACGGATTGGATGACTATCAGGCACATATTTCACGGTGCGGTTTTGATGAGCAGGAATGCTATTACAGCCATACTATCGATTATTGGTCGGGGAATACATACTATCCGGATGTATACAATAATTGGGCGCTCTCGTTTATCGAAAACCACAAGAATGAACCGTTTTACCTCCAGTATTCATTAGGGCTTGTCCATTATCCCTTTGATCCTACTCCGCTCAATCCTAATGGCCCTTTAGATAATATCTCTAATTTTCCGTATATGATGGAATATATGGACAAAATGGCCGGAAATGTGATTGATAAGATTGAGGAAGCAGGAATAAGTGAAAACACACTGATCATTTTTGCAGGCGATAACGGTACTGATGTGCGAATTACCTCTAAATGGAACGGCTATGATATTGAAGGAGGGAAATTTTCCCTCATGGATACCGGGTGTTGGGTTCCACTCCTCTGCTACTGGAAAGGAGTTACCACTACCGGTACCAATAGTGATTTAATAGATTTTTGCGACTTTTTACCCACGATATGTGAACTGGCCGGCGCATCGGTTCCGACGGATAGAATTATTGACGGCCGCAGCTTCGCGCCGCAGTTGAGAGGTGAAACGGGAGCGCCACGGGAATGGGTGAGCCTGCAAGTCAGGGAAAAGAATGGCCCATTCAGGAAATGTGTAAGGGATAAAAAGTGGAAGCTTTTTGATGGTTCTGGAGAATTGTATGATGTTACGAATACACCGGTAGGGGAGCGTTTGATAAGCGTAAGTGAGCAAACTCCAGAAGATGTTGCAGCACGGTCCCGACTGCAAAGCATCATAGACAATGATTTTATTGATCCAACATCGATTGTACAAAAAAATACTGTTTTTCAGAGTACCATGAACAAAAACAGTTATCGCATAGCATATACAGGTGAAGGCGTACGAATGGATCTTTCTCCTGAAATTGGAAAAAACTCACATGTAAAAGCATCGGTATATACCGGTAATGGGAGGAAAGTAACTAGCTTAACTATAAAAAACGGGAAGTTCTTTTGGGATGGTAGAGTTAGTCATGGGTATAAAGTAAGATCAGGATTTTACTTTATGAAATTAAATTAGAATTCGGTTCTCTAATCCACGTTTCTCTTAAAAGAGACACAATGTTATACCGATAAATCGGCACCTTAATCGGCCTAAGTTATTTAATCCCAAGTCATTGTTATACCGCAATCGATTGGAACTATTCCTGAAGCACGGCAATTGTTCCATTCACTGCCGAATAAATGCGGCTCGTATTCGGATTATACGCTATTCCAAAAGGGCTTTGTCCGACATGTACCGTTGAAAGAACGCAAGTGCCCTGTATAGAAAGTACGTCATTATAAAAAGCTCGATTGAAAGGCGGCATGTCTTCCCCAATCGAGTTGAGGACAAGCTTCAGAGCATGCCCTACGCTTAGTAAAAAGAGTTATCTTATTAAAACAGGAATATTAAAATTGTCAGGTATCAAACCACTCTCATTTACACGAGCATAAGCACTTGACCATTTCCAATCTTCCGGTTTTTCAACCAAGGAGGATCGAACTGGATTTGCCTCAATATGATAACAAGAAAACGTTAATTCATGTGCATGCCCTGGATCATTATCCAAATCCCTTGGATAACATTGCGTCCCATAAAGGGGATAATTCACACTAACAACTGAAGTTGCAAGTGTTCATTATAAAAGCAGAAAGCCTATTTCCATAGTCTTCCGCTTAACGCACTGTGATAATGTTTGAGCTTTTTATATTTTATTTGCGTTGACATGATTTTTTAGTATAAACAGAAATAAGTTTTACCTTTTAAAGATACTTTATACTAGACTTTAAGCGTAGGCATGCTCTGAAGCATGTCCTCAACTTGATTGGGGAAGACATGCCACCTTTATTAACGGGCTTTATTGAGCAGGGCACTTGCAGTGATATGCTTCCCAAGGTGTTTATATGATGAATCTTTCTTTATTTCCGAAGGAATGGTATTTAATGTCACAACTAAATTTGCATTAAATTTTTCCTTACTTTGGGGAGAAATATACTGAAGAGCCACCCCGGGTGCTGTTCTGAATTGTTGTTGCCAATTGTAGGGCGGTGTAATTTCTATTTCATTTGCGGAAAATAAAAATGTGCTTATTATTAAGATAGATAGTATGATTTTAATTTTATTATTCATTTTATTCATTATTTTTATATAGTTATTAAATTGTTGGCATGGATATTTTTTAATTAGAACCTCTGCCTAAACAGGTATCCTGATTCGTGCAACATTTTAGAATCTTCTGAGTTAATATCTCCCCATATAAAAAGCATAAAAAACCTCTGAAGAATTATCCATGTTAATCCTATTGGATTGATTGTGTTATATCTCCGGTATTCGTTAATTAATAGTGCAATCGAAGATATTTCTACAGCTTCAAATATTGTAAACAACGCTATTGCGTGCCGTTTAAGAATCAAAGGATCATTATTAAAAAGATAAAAAACTGATATTGGTGGATTGATAAACTTTAAAGAATGAAATAAAGCGCTGTTTTTTAATTTAAAAGCAGATAATCCCTCTGTTTGTCCCAGTTCCTGCCTGATTATATCTTCCCAGATATATGTCCAGGGCTTATGACGTTTTTCTTTTCCCGTTTTTTCAGAAAGTTTAAATGCATTAACATAAAATGAGGCTTTTTCACTTGACTTTTCACAGGAAATAGAAAGATGAAAGTCAAAGGTTTTATTGGGAACAAGGCGTTCTAAATTAATTTCATTTTGACTTTTACCTTTCAATTCAAATTTTACTTTTTGTCTCGCTCTGTCTACTATTGAATCTAGCACATTGCAATTACTTATTTGTAGACCAATGTTATTACTCCCAAAACATATTGTGATTAAAACAAAGGGAAATATAAGAGCCCATATTTTATTTGAGATTTGTCTGTAATTCTTATCCTTTACCATATGTACACCTTTCTTAATTGATAAATTTACAATTTTCAA